>NZ_JABXEO010000149.1:0-9149 GCF_013372585.1 Myxococcus sp. AM010 | reverse complement strand
GTGCTGGGTGGGGCGGGGTTGGGGATGGGCTGCGGCGGAGGAAGCACGGGCGAGCTCCCCGGAGACGAGCGCTGTACGGAGGAGCCCACGGGGGACTGCGTCGCGCCCCCCGAGGAGGCCCCTGGTCCGGAGACGCCTCCGGAAGAGCGGCCGCCCGGCGTGCCACCGCCACCACCGCGTCCGCCACCGCCACCACCGGGGCCAGGCAGCACGCTGTGGCTGCAGCGCGAGGGCACGCCCCAGGACGACCTGGCGCTGGGCGCTGCGGTGGATGCCAGTGGCGACCTCCTCACGCTGTCGCTTCATGACATCGATGACCTGGACAGCCTGCAGCCCACGGATGACCGGGCGAAGCTGGTGCTGACGCGGCGCGCGCCCACGGGCGAGACGCGCTGGCAGAAGGCCTTCGACGTGAGGGCCCCGGAGGCGCCACTGGAGCTGCGCGCGTTCGTCCGGGGCCGCATCGCCGCGGACCCGGCGGGCGGCATCGTCATCGCCGGCACCACGGAGGGCGTCCTGGACCTCCTCGGCCACAAGCTGGGGGACGGCACCTTCGTGGTCCGGATGGACGCGGACGGCAACGTCCTGTGGGCGAACACGCCCGCGGGCACCGGCCTCGCGGTGGCGGACCTGGCGGTGGACGCCCAGGGACGGGCGCTGGCGGCCTTCAACGCGCCGGGTGGCACGGACTTCGGCAACGGCGTCACCGGCGCTGGCGCGGTGGTGGTGACGTACTCGCGTGAAGGCGTGGCCGAAGCCGCCCTGTCCGTGGGCCAGCCCCAGGGGGGCGGGCGCGTGGCGCTCACGGCGCTGGCGGTGGATGGCGCCGGGCGCATGGCGGTGGGCGGCCAGTACGAGGGCACGGTGCGCTTTGGCGCTCAGCAGGTGGGCGCCACCGAGGCCGGCAGCCCCTTTGTCGCGCTCTACCAGGGTGGCGCGCTGACGTGGACCAAGGCCCTGCGGCAGGCACGCGGCACCGTGCGCGATGTGGCGATGGACGGCGAGGGCACCGTGGTGGCCGCGGGCCCCTTCCTGGGCACCGTGGGCTGGGGCGACGCGCAGGTGCCGGGGCATGCGTTCCGGGAGACCCCCTTCGTCGTCTCCGCCAAGGCGGACGGACAGGAGACCTGGGCCAAGGGCCTGGGGGACGGGGTCCAGGTGGACGCGCTCGCGCTGGCGCCCGCTGGGGAGCTGATGGTGGCGGGCTTCACCTACAACCGCATCGAGGACGGCGTGGCGGGCAAGGACGGCATGGGCTCGGCGCAGCCGGTGGCTCTGCGATACGACGCGGCGGGGACGTCGCTTCTCACGACGATGTTTCTGTCGGACCCACCCCTGCCGCGAGGCGAGCTGTATGGCCTGGAAGCCATTTCTTCCATGGGTGTGCTGCCCGACGGGGATGTCTTCCTCTTCGGCCACACGGACCGCGAGACGGACTTCGGCACCGGACGCCAGGGCTCCGCGCGGGGCGATGTCTTCCTGCTGCGACTGAAGCGCTGAGCGGCGACTTCCGGAAATGCCAAGGGCCATGGGTGTCCAGCCCCCATGGCCCCGAAGTGCATGTCCGCGTCAGGGTCTCAGCGGCGCGTGGTGCGCCGGGCCGACGACTTCCGGGCGCCCGCGCGCGTGGTGGTCCGCTTCGTCGCGGCGGCGCGCGTCCCCGTCTTGCGGGCGGTCCGTCCCGCCGTCCCCGTCTTCCGCGTGGTGGCCTTGCGCGCGCCGCGGCCGGTGGCACGGGTCGCGGACTTGCGCGTGGTGGACTTGCGGGTGGCCGTCTTCCCGCGCGCCGCCGCCGTCTTCTTCGCGCGCGGAGCCCCGCGCTTGGTGGTGGCCTTGCGCGCGGACTTCCGCGTGCTGCCCGTGCGTGAAGCGCTCTTGCGCTTCGTGGCGGTGCGGCGCCGCGGCGTGGGCGAAAGGCCCGCCTCCGCCGGGGAGGGAGAGACATCGTCGGTAATCTGCGGATTGACGGACTCGTTCGTCATTCAGTCGGCTCCGGTTGAGGAAGACTGCAGGCGATGCATGAGCAGGGTACGCCCACGCACGCCAGGACGTGTGCGGTGAAGGCACGCAGATGAACGACAGCGGACGAATGACGTGCACCGCGCGCGGGCCTCATGCCCTGGAGGGCATGTCCCGCGACGAGTCCTCGTCAGCTCGCGCCCTTCAGGAAGGCCGCGAGCTTCTCGTACGCGTCCGCGAGCGGAGGGATGGGCGCGCTCTCGTTGGCCTGATGCGCCTGGGACGTCTCACCGGGCCCGAAGTTGATGGCATCCACGCCCCACTCGCCGAAGCGCGCCACGTCCGTCCAGGCCTGCTTGGAGGCCGCGGGCAGTCCGGTGAGCGCCATCAGCTTCTGGAACAGCGGGTTGCCCGCCACCACCGGGCCGCTGGGCGACGCATCGGTGAACTCCACCTCGGCCCGCCCGGCGACGAGCGCGTGCACGTCCGCCTTCGCCTGCTCAATGCTCTTGCCCGGCGCGAAGCGGTAGTTGAGGTTCAGCTCGAAGGCCTCGGGGATGACGTTGCGCGCGCGGCCCCCCTTGGCGAGCGTGGCGTTGATGACCTCGTAGAACGGGAAGCCAGCGACGTCGACCTCCACGCGCTGACGCCCGAGCAGCTCCGCGAGCAGCGGCCCCGCCTTGTGGATGGCGTTCTCCCCCTGCCAGGGCCGCGCGGAGTGCGCGCTGCGGCCGGTGAAGCGCACCGTCACCTGCATGGAGCCGACGCAGCCCACCTGCACCACGCTGTCGGTGGGCTCCATGGCGATGCCGAACCGCACCTTCGCCAGGTCCGGCCGCTTCTCGTACAGCGGGATGAGGCCGCTCTCGGCGTAGGCGCCCTCCTCGCGCTCATAGAAGAGGAAGGCCAGATTCACCGGCAGCGTGTCGCGGCGCAGGTCCTCCGCGAGCGCCATCATCACCGCCAGGCCGCCCTTCATGTCCGAGGCGCCCAGCCCGAAGATGCGCTCACCCTCGATGCGCGCCTCACGGCCCGCGTCGCTGGGGTGCGCGGGCACCGTGTCCAGGTGACCGATGAGGGCCACCGTGGGGCGCGCATCCTCCAGCTTGCCGAGCAGCAGCGTGTGGCCAACCCGGAACACCTCCTCCCGAGGGAAGTGCCGGAGCGCCCAGCGCTCCACATGGTCGGCGATGGGCCCCTCCTGGGTGATGGGGCTGGAGATACGGCACAGCTCGAGCGTGGTGTGAGCCAGCCGCGTGGCGAGGTCGATGGAAGCCATACGCCTTCCACCATAGCGCCGGGCGTCAGCCGTCCGCGAACGCTTCCTCGAAGTGCGTCACGCCCTCCAGGACGGAGGCGCACAGACACGCCGGCCCCTCCGTCAGCGCCGTGAAGCCATGCGCGCTGCCGTCCGTCTTCTCCAACTCCTCGCCGGGCCAGACCTCGTGCCCGTCGTCCTCGCGGAAGCCGCCCTCCAGCACCAGGTTCCACTCGCGGCCGTGGTGCGTGTGCCGGGGGTAGCGCACCCCGGGGTGGAGCCGGAGGATGGCGGCCATCGTCCCTTCGCGCGCGGGCCCCGTCTCCACCGGCATCAGCTCCGAGCCCTCCACTGGTCCGGGCATCCACGCGGCCGGGTCGCTCACGGCGTCCAGCAGCGCCAGCGCCCGCTCGCGAGACAGGTCGAAGAAGGCTGCCACCCGGTCCGCGAAGCGGGCGAGCCGCCCCGGGCCCTCCATCTGGTCCATCAACCGGGACAACACCTCAGGGGGCGGCACCACCAGCGACGCCAGCGCCGCGTGCGTGGACACCAGCCGGTCCGCCGCCTCACGGCACCTCGCGCACTCCGCGAGGTGCCGTGAGGCGGCCGCCCGGGCCGGGGCCTCCAGCAGCCCCAGTGCCCATTCGGGCAGGATGTCGTCCAGATGGTGCGCCATCGTCCCGTTCCGTGCCGTCACACGCCTACTACGGCGCGCGAGGGCTGCTGGATTTCAACCATTACACCGCCACCGCGAAGTCGCGCAGCGCGGCGTTGAGGCTGGTCTTCTGGTCGGTGGACTTCGTCCGCTGACCGATGATGAGCGCGCACGGCACCATGTACTTGCCGGCCGGGAACTGCTTCTCACGCATGCCGGGAATCACCACGCTGCGCGCGGGGACGCGGCCCTTGAAGACGCGCTCCTCGGGGCCGGTGACGTCGATGATGGGCGTGGACGCGGTGAGCACCACGTTGGCGCCCAGCACCGCCTCCTCCTCCACCACCACGCCCTCCACGACGATGGAGCGGCTGCCCAGGAAGGCGCCGTCCTCGATGATGACGGGCGAGGCGGAAGGCGGCTCCAGCACCCCGCCCAGCCCCACGCCGCCGGACAGGTGGACGTACTTGCCCACCTGGGCGCAGCTGCCCACCGTGGCCCACGTGTCCACCATGGTGCCCGCGCCCACGCGCGCGCCGATGTTCACGTAGCCCGGCATCACCACCGCGCCCTTCTCCACGAAGGCGCCGTAGCGCACCGTGCCCGGGGGCACCACGCGCACGCCCGCCGCCTCCAGGCCCTTCTTCAGCGGCACCTTGTCGTGGAACTCGAAGGGGCCCACCTCCATCACCTGCATCTCCGACACCGCGAAGAACAGGAGGATGGCCTCCTTCACCCAGGCGTTCACCTTCCAGCCGTCCACGCCCTTCTCCGCCACGCGGAGCTCACCCGAGTCCAGCCGCGCCAGCGTCTCGCGCACGGCGGCCACGTGGGCCGCGTCCTTCAACAACGTCCGGTCCGCGAACGCGGCGGACACCCTCTGGGACAGCTCTTCGATAGAGGCCATGGCGCCTCCTTGAAGCACAAAACCCCGCGCCGCGCCGCACCTGGTTGAAGGGCTCAGGCGGGAGTGGACGCCTCGTCCAGTTCGGCCAGCGGCAGGGTCTGCGTGGGAATCTCCGCGTGTGCGCCCTTGTCGGCCGCAACCACCCGGCCCGGCAGTTGCCCCTCCAGGAACACCGAGTCCCGGGAGACATGGCGCACGCGCGACAGCGAGAACTCCGTCCACCGCCGGCTGAAGGGCCAGCGCCGCGCGTAGAGGTGCTCGCGGCCAATGAGGGCCACGTAGCCCAGCATCGCCCCGCTTTCGTCCCGGACCCGCAGACCACTGGTGAGGGAGCGCCGCTCGTAGGGCGACGCGACTGTCGGCCACGCCATGGGTGTCACCTCCTGTGCCCCAAAGCTGGGTGCCCCGCGCCGTGCCCGGGAGCGGTCCGACGGTGCCGGATTCCCGCTCGGCCGCTTGCCCCGAGCAAAGCTTGAATCTTCCTGGGTTTCTTGGACTTTCGGCGACCTTTGGTTGGGCACCAGACAAGCGTGAGGAGGCGACGCCGTACGGTACGACGGGGACGCGTGCCGCTGGGTGACGCGCTTCGTGGCTTGGTACAACACCGAGCACCGCCACTCCGCCATCCGCTACGTCACGCCCGAGGACAGGCACTTCGGCCGCGAGGGCGCGCTGCTGGCCCGACGCCACCAGGTGTACCAACGCGCCAAAGCCCGTCACCCCGAGCGTTGGAGCCGCGACACGCGCGACTGGACGCCCGCGGGCCCCGTCCGCCTCGGCCCCTCTCCCAACCTCACCCCGGCAGTACAGGAGTTGAAGCGCATCGGTTGAATCCTTTCACGCGACATCTACCTTGACGCTCACCGGGCGCCCGGGCTGAGCGTGAAGCGGACGAACAGAATTCCCTTTGGCCCGGGAATGGTCGTCACGTTGAACGACTCTCGCTGATACATGCAGACTTCGTCTGGCGTGGCGCCTCGGTGGGGCTTGACGTCGCGAGGCCGGAAATCATCCATGGCGAGCTCAATCGCCGCGGCGACGGGGCCCGGGACTCGCATCAGCCCCTGCTCCTCGTCTTCGGAGAGTGAGAATGGAAAGGTGACCTTCGCGGCCTCCTCAGGCGGAGCCCGCACTGGACGGAAGGGACGCTGGAGCAGCGAGCACCCCGAGAGAGCAACGCAACATGCCAGCCATGCCAAGCGGTTCATGGTTCTACCTTGGTCACGATTCCGAAGGGCTTGTCTTCGGGAAGGATGTACCCGACCAGCTTTCCACCGCTGCTCTTCTCTCGCGAAGACCTCGCCGGGCCGGCGCTCCCCCACGTAAGTGACCTCCCGGATGGACACCCTATCTTCGCAGACATCCGAGAGGGAGCGCCCCGAGCAGAGGGGGCAAGGCGCTGAGCGCCCTCCCATCGCCGAGAGGCGCTCGTAGGCTCGCAGAAGCACGTCCAGGAGGGCAGGGTTGTCGTAATCGAGCGGCGTAGCGGCGAGCCGAACAACCCAACCGCCCCTCTATGCACAACAAGCCCACTACAGAACTCTCACGCGCGTCAAGTCAAACATCAATCAAGCATCTCAAGACCTGCCCACTCGCCATTATCGTCCTCCTCCCAGCCGCGTCGAATCCATTGATCTTCGCGCCATTCCACTGCCAAACAACACTTCCCTTCCTCTGAAACGCGCCGCTTATCAACAAAGAAAAACACAAGAGCCCAAACCGACACACCCCTGTCATCATTTCGAGTCACCAAGAGCTTCACAACAAGCTCAACCACGACCCCTGAATGCCGCGCCCCAATCACCCCCTCTAGCGTCGCAGAGGCGGTATCAACCCCAATGGCTTCACTCCCCTGGACGGTCTGAAGCTGACAGCCGAGGAATGTCGATAACGACTCGATCCATTTGGCGTGCTTCGACCACAGGTCCACATCCATCATTTTTCAAACTCCATTGCGGGCATAAGAAACTCAACGCAACCTCTCATAAGGACCACCACCAGGGAGTGGGTTCGCCGGCTTTCCAGTCCCCCGGTTGATTGGACGGCCGCGACTGTCCTTCGTCGAGAGAGCGCCAAACGCGGTGATGACGCGCGTCGGATCTCCCTGCTCGGTAACGACCGTCGTCCCGTCGCGATGATAGTGGTCAACAGGGCGATTGTTGGCGTTGGTCCCGCGGTAGAGCGTCGACTTCGGGTCGTTGATGATGTTCGCTTGATCTTGCCGGCTGACCCCATGAGCGTCAGGATGCCCGGGGCGACCATCAGGTCCATACGGCCGGGCGCCCTTGATGTCTTTGGCATTTACCTTGGTTCCTACATCTGCTCGGCCCGGCTGGGACGTCGCAGTCTCTCGGCCGAGGACCTGATCGGCCGATACTCTACCTTGAGTATCACGGACCTGCTTTGAAGCAGGCCCGGCTCGGTCGGAGTTGGCGACGGACAGCACGGAGTGCCGCGCAGCAGGCACGCTCCCCCGCGCCTCGTGCAGTGCCAGAGCGCCCGCCTCGCCCCACTCCCCCACCAGAATGGCCGCCTCGCGGCTCTGCTGGATGTACCGGGCCAGTTCCCCCACGGCGCTCTCGCCTATTCGCGCCTCCAACCTCTCCAACACCGCCTTCAGCGCCTCCACGCGAGGCACTACGGCCTGGAGCCGTGCCCCCTCCTGACTGGAGAGGCCGGCTTCACGGAATGCACGCGCCCCCTTTCCTCCCGCGTACAGGCCCACCATGAGAGCCGCGGGCGCCAACTGCCGCGTGGCTTCCTCGTACTCGCCCCTGGCGAGGGTGGCCCCGCCCTGCGCAGTCCCCGCCACCAGGTGGTAGAAGCCCAACGGCACGCCGAAGGTGAGGGAGTCAAAGGACGCCAGGGCCACGTTGCCCGGTGCGAAGGCCCCCAGAAGCAGAGCAGTCTCCACCTCCCGGTGTGCCTCTTGGTAGGGCGGTGGGAGCTGCGCGGGCAGCGCGGACGCATCCACGCTCCGGCTTCCTCCGACGACAGGAATGGAGGTCGCGACGTCGTCCGCGGCCCGCCCCAGCCCGCGCGCGATGTCGCCCGCGCGGAAGTCTCGCTCCGGGAAGTCGGTGAGGGCCATGCCTCGCTGCTTCAGCTCCTCGCGCACCACCTCCATGCCCCCCAGCGCGCGCGTCAGCAGCTTGTCCTCGGCCAGCAGGCGCAGCAGCCGCCGCACCTCGTCGTCGTGGGCGGTGTGGAGGACGAAGAGGGCGAAGACTTCCGCCTTGGCCAGGCCGTGCTTCTGGGCGGCGGTGGCGAGGAAGGCCGCGCGCTTCTTGAGGAGGACGCGGGCGGCTTCGGCCTCCAGAGGGCCCAGGGCGCCCAGTCGGACGGCGTTCCAGTCCGAGAGGGCCTCCACCAGCCGGGGCATGTCCGCCTGGCGCTGCAAGGCCAGGAAGGCCGCTGGCGTGGTGCATTCGAGGAAGGGCACCAGCACCGCCTCTTCCGAGTCCAGGCGCGGCCAGCCTGAGGGGACTTCCCCGCACACGCCCGCCAGGGCGCCTGCCACTCGCAGGGGTGCCGTCTCACCTCCTCCGGGATTCAGGGGAGACGGCGTGGACCGGCGGCGGTGCAGCAGCGGTCCGGCCGCGGCCTCCACTTCGTCGAAGTCCTCGCGGGCGTCGTCCTCCGGGAGACGCGCGACCGCACCGTGCCCCAATGCCGCCATGGGCGCCGCGCTCGAGATAGCAGCCAGCGTGCCTTCAGGGCCCGCACGAGAGGGCAGCGAGGCACACCCCGCCGTCAGGAGCGCCAGGGCCAGCAGCAGACCAACTCCGCCGCGCGGCGGTCGCTCAGCGCGCATTGTCCACCCCCAGCCCCACGGCCGCGAAGGCCCCCGGCCGCAGCGTCCCCTCCGGCGTGGGAAACAGCAGCGTGCCGCCCTGTCCCAGCGCGTAGAGGTTGCCGCCCAGAAGGCGCCACCGGGCCTCCCCCGAGACGAGGTAGCGCGCCCCTGGCTGGCCCATGGCCGTCGCCAGCCCACCAACGCCCAGGCTGAAGTCCCGGTGGAAGAGTTGCGCCTCCACCCGCCCGTCCACGTCCACCCGGCCCCAGGAGAAGGCCTCCACGCCCAGAGAGAGGAAGAAGTGTCGCTGGCGCATGCCGCTCAAACGCACCGCGTCCCAACTGAGAATCACCTCACCATAGGCCGAGTACCCTTCCGGGAAGGACGCCTCCGCCAGCGGCATGGAGGCCGGGCCCGCCACCTGGAAGCGCGCCAACTCGTAGTCCGGGCCGAAGGCGCCCTGGCGAAAGCCTCCTCGCTGGAGGCGCCCCTCCAGCCGGGCTCGCAAGTCCACCGTCGGGGTCAGCGCATCCACGCCCACGCCCGCCACCGCGCCCCAGGCCCCGCCCGCGCC
>NZ_JABXEO010000148.1:0-9193 GCF_013372585.1 Myxococcus sp. AM010 | reverse complement strand
GGGGGGGGACGGGCCGGGGCCGGAGCGGCGCGCGGCGCGGGTGCCACGGCCGCGGCTTCCAGGTCCTTGAGGCTCTTGACCACCGTGCGGCCCTGGGCGTCCACCACCTTGAAGTTGGTGTCCGCGTCCTCCAGCTCGTGGTTCTGCTCGTAGATGCGCGCGAAGGCCCGGGCAATGGAGGTCCGGCCCGCCACGTTGGGGATGATGCGGCACTTGGTGACGGCGCGAAGCTCGTCCAGCATGCGCATGTTGAGCGGATCGGCCATCGCAACCACCAGCGACTTGCCGTCATCCCGCAGCTGCAGCGGCAGCACGGAGAAGTCCCGCGCCGTCTGGGCGGGAATCTTCGCCTTCACGTGCGGCTGCACCATCTGCACCGCGTCCAGGTTCACCGCCGGCATTCCCAGTTGCTTGGACAGGGCGCGCACCAGGATGTCCTCGGAGACGAGGCTCATCCTGACCAGGATTTCGCCCAGCTTGCCGCCCCACTTCGCCTGCTCGGCGAGCGCGGACTTCAGCTGGCTCTCCTGAAGCACGTTCGCCTTGATCAGCAATTCACCAAGCTTGATCTGTGCCATGTCGTGGCACGCACTCTAGACTGTCTCGGCAGCGTGCGCCCCTTCTTCCGCGCCTGCCCGGTCAGGAACCTGGTGCCAGGGGCGCGGACGACCCGGAGGCGGGCGCCCCGGCGGGCAGCTCCCGGCCGGCGGCATCCACCTCCACCACCCGGGCCCCCTCGGGGGGAACCAACTCGTAGAGTGTGAGGTCCGGCCGCGCGTTGAGTTTGATCTGCTGGTAGCGGACCTGGAGCTTCGTCTTCGCCTGCTTCGCCTCCAGTGACACCCGGCCCGGGAAGATGAGCCCGCCCTGCTCCAGGAAGTCCTCGAAGCCCAGGTCATACCCCGGGATGCCCCGCACCTGGCTCTTCATGATGCGCAGGTACCTGGTGTGAACATGGAGAACCTGCGTCGCCTGACCCTGGTGGAGCGTCAGCACGTAGACGCCCTTGTCGCGGTCCAGCGCCAGCGTCATCCGCTCCGGAGGGATGAGCGGCACCTGCCCGAGCAGGATGGGCACCAGCTCCTCGCCCGGCAGCATCACGGGCAGGAAGCGGGACACGTTGGCGGGGCTGGCGGGGCCCTGGTACCAAGTATTGGTATCCGCCTGATACAGCCCGAAGCGCTGTCCGTCGGACACCAGGGAGGCGAGCGGCCTGTTGAAGAAGTCGAACGTCTCCAGGTGCAGCATGGCCGGCCGGGTGACGGCGACGAACATGCTCAGCGTGCCGCTCTGGTCTGGCAGCTCGGCGCGCAGCTTCGCGTCGCCCTCCAGTGTGACGACGTTCTCCTGGTTCTTCACGACGCGCTGATAGACGGCGTCCGCATCCGTGAGCTCTCCCTCGGGGCCGAACTCGATTCGCTTGGGACAGCCAGAACAGAGCACTACCAGGAAGATTGCGGCGGCTGCGCGGTTCATATGTCCTAGTCTGGGCCATGCCGCCCTGCCCGGTCACCCACCAATGAGCCTGAACGACATCCTCCATTACCTCCGCCTGGGTGGCGTCACCCTCGCCCTGCTCATCTTCGCCTCGGTCGCGGCGCTGATTGTCGCCGTCGAGCGCATCATCGCGCTCTGGGGCGTGGGCGAACGTTCACGCGCCTTGGGTGAGACAGTGAACAAACACCTGCTGCGCGGGGACGTCCTCGCGGCCCGCACCGCCGCCGAGCGCTCCGACGCGGTGGCCGCCGACATCTTCCTGGCCGGGTTCGACCGGATGGAGCGCAGCCGCACCGCCGGGGGCGCCGGAATCGAGGCCGCGGTGGAGCGCGAGCGCGCCCAGGTGGCCCTCAAGCTGCGCCGCTACCTGTGGATCCTGGCCACCATCGGCTCGATTACGCCCTTCGTGGGCCTCTTCGGCACCGTGGCCGGCATCATGCGCTCCTTCAAGGACCTGGGCCTGGACGTGGAGGCCGGCGGCACGGGCGGCAGCGCGGCGGTGATGACGGGTATCTCCGAGGCCCTGGTCGCCACCGCGGTGGGCATCCTGGTCGCCGTGCAGGCGATGGTCTTCTACAACTACTTCCAGGCCCGCCTGTCCCGTGTGCTGGTGGAGCTGCGCCTGATTGGCGACGAGTTCGTCGAGCTGCTCAAGGAGCGGGCCGCCGGCCTGCCGCCGGCCGAGCCCATGCCCCCCGAACCGCAGGCCCCCGCCGCCACGCGCACGGACGCACAGCCCGCCTAGGCCGGAGGAGAACGCACCATGGGCATGGGAAAGACTCCGGGCAGCGATGACGGCTCCGAGGACGGCGTCTTCGCGGAAATCAACATCACCCCACTCACCGACATCTTCCTGGTGCTGCTCATCATCTTCATGGTGACCAGCTCCGTCATCGTGCAACAGGGGCCGGGCGGCGGCGCCAAGGCCGGCCTCAAGGTGAACCTGCCCAAGGGCGGCGCCGCGGACGTCACCGCGAGGACGACGGACCTGTCCGTGGCGGTGCTCGCGGATGGGCGCTTCATGCTGGCCGGCAACGTCGTCTCCCAGGACGAGCTGCGGCAGGCCTTCGATGACGCGAGGCAGAAGGACGAGGAGACGGTGGTCATCGTCCAGGCCGACGAGGGCGTGCCCCACGGCACCGTGGTGCTGGTGATGGAGCTGGCCAAGAAGGCCGGGCTCGCGCAGCTCGCCATCGGCGTGCGCGAAGGCGAATAGGCGGATCCCCCGCTGGAAACACCAAAGCCACCCAGGGCAGCGAGCCCGGGTGGCCTGGGTGCTTCAGGCGCCCCGCCTTTTCAGCGGGGCGCGCGACTCACACGGACGCGAAGGCGGCGTCCGAGATGTCCATGGGCGAGGTGTCCTCGATGGTGAGCATCTTCGCCGCCTGCTCCACGTTGGGCAGCACGTTCCGCGCGTACCAGAGGGCGCTGTACTTCTTGCCCTCGTAGAAGGCGTGGTCCGGGTGGTCGGCGGAGACGGAGGCCTTCGCCTTCTCCGCGATGAGGGCCGCGTCCAGCAGCAGCCAGCCCACGGCGACCTCGGACATCATGTCGAGGAAGCGGTTGGCGGACAGCGGAATCAGCGGGAACTTGCTGCCGTCCTGCGACCAGCCGAACACCACCATGGCGCTGGCCATCAGGGCCTCCTGCGCCGCGGCCAGGGACTTCACGGCCTCGCCGTAGACGGCGTGCTCGCGGTGGGCCTCAATGAAGGAGCCCACGTCGCCCATGAACTGCTGGAAGTGCATGCCGCCCGCCTGGCCCATCTTCCGGCCCACCAGGTCCATGGCCTGGATGTGGGTGGTGCCCTCGTAGATGGAGAAGATCTTCGAGTCGCGGGTGTACTGCTCCACCGGGTAGTCCTGGATGTAGCCGGCGCCGCCGTAGATCTGGATGGCCTGCGCGCACAGGCGGAACGCCTGCTCGGAGCTGTAGGCCTTCACCAGCGGGGTGAGCAGCTCCACCTGGCCCTTGTGGTAGGTGGCCGCGTCGTCGTCCTTGCCGGCCAGCTGGCGCGCCTTGTCGAGGTGCATGGCCAGCTTGATGATGAGCGAACGGATGCCCTCCACGTGCGCCTTGATGTCCAGCAGCATGCGGCGGACGTCCGGGTGCTCGATGATGGCGGCGCGGGGCGCGGTGGGGTCCTTCCACTTGGTGAAGTGGGAGCCCTGCTTGCGGTCCTTCGCGTAGTCCAGCGCGTTGTAGTACGCGGCGGACGCCAGGCCGATGCCCTGGATGCCCACGGCGATGCGCGCGCCGTTCATCATCTTGAACATCTGGCTCATGCCGACGTGCTCGACGGTGCCCACGAGCTCGCCGACACAGTTGTCGTTCTCACCGAAGTTGATGACACAGGTGGCCGAGCCGTTGATGCCCATCTTGTGCTCGATGGAGCCCACGCCCACGTCGTTGGGCTGACCCGAGCTGCCGTCCGCGTTGATGCGCAGCTTGGGGACGATGAACAGCGACAGGCCCTTGGTGCCCGGCGACGCGCCGTCAATGCGCGCGAGCACGAGGTGGATGATGTTCTCCGCCATGTCGTGGTCGCCGCCGGAGATGAAGATCTTCGTCCCGCGGATGTTGTAGGTGCCGTCGCCGTTGCGGCGGGCCGTTGACTTGGCCGCGCCCACGTCGGAGCCGGCGTGCGGCTCGGTGAGGCACATGGTGCCGCCCCACGTGCCGTTGAGCATGCGCTCCACGAACTGCTTCTGCTGCGCGGGCGTGCCACACTCCGCGACCACTTCCGCCGCGCCGAAGGCCAGGCCCGGGTACATGTTGAACGCCGAGTTGGCGCCCGACAGCAGCTCCTCCACCGTCACCTGGAGCATCATCGGCGAGCCCTGGCCGCCGTGCTCCGGGCTCACGCCCACCGTCTTGAAGCCCTGCTCGTAGAGCTTCTTCCACGCGTCCTTGAAGCCCGTCGGCGTGAAGACGGCGCCGTTCTCCACCCGGCAACCCTCCCGGTCGCCCACCGAGTTGAGGGGCCCGAGCACCTCGCGCGCGAAGCGGTACGTCTCCGTCAGCACCGCCTTCGCTTCGTCCGGACCCCAGGCATCGAACGGCGCCTGGCCGGCCACCTGGCCGAAGCCGAACTGCTCGAACAGCGTGAAGAAGATCTCTCGAAGGTCGGTCTTGTAGGTGTTGATCCCGGCGGACATGGCCACTCCTGCGTGACGGCTCGCTGCCCGCCCCTGGTGAAAAAGGATGGGGTCAGCGGCGCGTGGAGACGCAGGAAGTGTGGCGGCGACTGATTTTTGAGTCAACCCCGAATGACACCTCGCGTTGAGGGGCGGTCACAACCGCCCCTTGAGACGCGGTGCGTCCGCCTACTTCTTCGCCTGCCGGGCCGAGGGAAGCGTGGCGGTCTTTGCCGCCGGTTTTTCCCGAGGAACCGTCTTCTTCGACGTGACTCCCTCACGGCGCTCGCTCGCCTCGTCGCCCTCCTCGCTGGGGGCGGCGGCGCTGGTGGCGGACGCGGGCGCGTTGGCGTTGCTCAGGCTCTCCCGAGGCACTTCCACCACGATGGGGGACTGGCCGGAGCGCTGCCGGTTCTCGTCCTCCAGCGAGTAGAAGAGCTGGATCTGCGAGGAGCCCTTCATCACCAGTTCGCCCTTCTGGTTCTCCGCCCAGAGGTCGACCTCGACGAAGTAGCGGCCACCGGAGCCGTGCCGGTCGCTCACGCGGCCCTTGCACACGACGGTGTCACCCGGCCACACCATCTTGATGAAGCGCACATTGTAGCGCCGCATCTGCCCGCCCCGGGCCCAGTCGCTGATGAGCTGGCCGAGCATGCCCATGACGAGCATTCCGGGCGCGTAGACGCTCGGCATGCCCACGCTCTTGGCGTAGAGCTCGTCCACGTGGACCGGGTTGTAGTCCCCGGACGCGCCGGCGTAGCGCGACAGCTGGACGCGGTCGACGGGCGCCTTGGCCAGCGCGGGCAGCTCGTCCCCGACGCGGAGGGCTTCGAAGTACAACTTGCGCGCGGGCATCACGGGGTCTCCTTGGCGGCGCGGACCACCAGCGTCCGGCGGGCGCGGAACACGAGGTTGCCTTCCTCGTCACGGCCTTCGTCCTCGATGACCGCGATGTCCATCTTCCCGGACATGCCTGGACGTTCGAAGACATCGGAGACGCGCGTGGAGACGTAGATGCGGTCCCCCGCGAAGATGGGCCGCTCGTAGTCGAAGCCCTGCTCCGCGTGGAGCAGGCTCTTGATGCCCACGCCCAACAGCTCCCGCAGGTCCGCCGCCGAGTGGAAGGACGCGGGGAACGTGGGGGGCGCGATGATGGTGGGGTACCCCGATGCCCGGGCGTACTCCTCATCATAGTAGATGGGGTTGTAGTCCCCGATGGCCTCCGCGAAACGACGGATGGCGCCCTTTTCGACCTCGTTCAGCGTCGGCGGCGAGGCGCGGCCGATCGCGTTCTTGTCCAGCATTTCCTCTCCTGACTCTAGCGTCCGGCCGGAAGCTCGAGCACCGTGAGGAGCCCTGCTTCAGCGGCCGTCAAGCGTGGCGCGGCATTCACCAGCGCATTCGCGGTGGCCCGGTCGCCCGCCACTCCCCCCGGGATTTCCAACACCAGCTTCGGGTCAGCGTCGATTTCGATACGGTCCTTGGGGTCATCCGCCCCCACCGCGATGGTCAGCTCCAGCCGCACCCGCTCCTGTCCATCCTCCAACCCGACCACGGACTGGAACATGCCAGCCACTCTTCCCTTCCTGACGGGAAACGCGCCGCCGGAGATGTCCTCCTCGGCGAACACGGGGGCTACTTCTTCTTCGAAGTCGTCGCAATCCAGCCCCAGGCCGAGGGCCGCGAGCGCCGCGGACTCAACAAGGCCGACATGGCCCAGTTGCTCACTGTCCACCAGCTCGAAGAACTCTTCCTCCGTCAGCCCCGCGCCCACCTTCCGCTGCAAGGCCTCGCGCCGGGTCCGCGCATCCACCACGCGAGTGACGGTGGCACGACGAACCGGACCGCAGACCTGTCCAGCGACCGCCACCAGACGATCCAGCACGAAGCCCGGATTGACGCCGGTGCCCACCACCGCGACGCCCGCCTCCTGCGCCGCCTGGTCCAGTTCGTCCGCCAGCTCCGGGTACTTCAGATGCGGGAAGGCCAGCTCCTCACAGGTGCTGGCCACCGGCAGCCCCAGCTTCACCGCCTCCATCACCTGGTCGAACACCTTGGGCAGCCGCGAGCCGGTGGCATGCAGCACCACCACGCCCTTGCGCTTGCCCACGGCCTGCGCCAGCGACTCGGAGACCTTCACGCGAGGGGCGGGACCTCCCAGGACATCACCCAAGGGGCGACCCACCAGGCCGGATTGCACGTCCACGGCCCCGATGAGCTCCACCTCAGGTGAAGACATCGCGGCCCGGGCAACTTCCTGACCGATGAACCCCAGCCCCATCACCACCACCGGCACGGGCCCTTCCGGGGCTTTTGCCATCGGAGATTGCTCCACGATTCCAAGGGGTTAGCGATACAGTCCAGCGTTGCAGCGCACCATAAATCACACCTTGGCGGGCAGGCAAGCGTGACGTGGTTCTACCTCTCTTCCTGGATGGAAGAACCTCCAAGGATTTCCATGACTTAGGAGCTCATCACCTGCCTGGGGGGTCTTTTGGGGGCCCGTAGCGGCGTGTATAAAGCTGTACAAGCACGCTGTCCTGGAGGCACCTTGGGCATGGATCGCATCCTCGTCGTGGACGACGACGTCCTCATCCTGGCCGCCCTGTCACGCATCCTCCAGGCAGAGGGGTACGACGTCGTCACGCACAGCGACCCGGCCGTGGCCGCCCGGGAGGTCGGCTTCCAGGTCGTCCTGACGGACTTCATGATGCCGTACCTCAACGGCATCGAATTGCTCGGCGCCCTTCGGGAGAAGAACCCCAAGGCGGTGCGGCTGATGCTGACGGCGGCGGCGGACTTCCGCACCGCGTCCGAGGCGGTCAACCGCGGCGAGGTCTTCCGGCTGCTGGGCAAGCCCTGGTCGCTCAGTGACTTGACGAGCAGCGTCCGGCAGGCCTTCGACCACTACCGGCTGGTGGACGCCAACGAGCGGCTGTCGCGCGAGGTCGCGGAGAAGAACGAGGAGCTGGTGGCCATCAACCGGGACCTGGAGCGGCGGGTGGTGGAGCGCACCGCGGGGCTGCTCGACGGGCTCATCAGCGCCCTGGACTACCGCGACACGGAGACGCAGTGGCACTCGCGCCGCGTGTCGCTCTACTCGCGCCGGCTGGCCCAGGAGGTGGGGATGACGGGCGGAGCGCTGGACGTGGTGGAGCAAGGCGCGCTGCTGCACGACATCGGGAAGATTGGCGTGCGCGACTCCATCCTGCTCAAGCCCGGTCCGCTGACGCCGGATGAATGGGTGGAGATGCGCAAGCACCCGGAGTTCGGCTACCGGATGCTGGCGAAGATGCCCTACCTGCACGAAGCGGCGCTCATCGTGCTCCAGCACCAGGAGCGGTGGGACGGCAAGGGCTACCCGCAGAACCTGGCGGGAGAGGACATCGTCCTGGGCGCGCGCATCTTCTGCCTCGCGGACACGGTGGACGCCATTACGTCCGACCGCCCCTACCGCAAGGGCCGGCCCATGAGCGTCGCGCGGGAGGAGATCCGCCGCTGCGCGGGCACCCAGTTCGACCCGGCGCTGGCGGAGGCCTTCCTCCACATTCCGGAGACGGAGTGGCAGCGCATCCGCCAGGAAGTCGAGGCCTTGGAAGCGGCGGAGCACGCGCGCTGGAACAGCGACCCGCTCGGTCCGCCCGCGCCGCTGGCCCGGGCCAGCGGCGCGTGAGTCAACACCTCAGGGCGCCAGCTCCACCGCGCGCACCTCGCGGATGACGTCCCCCTCCAGGAGGGTGTCCACCACGTCCATGCCGGACATCACCTCACCAAAAGCCGTGTAGCGGCCATCCAGGTGCGGCTGCGGGGCGTGGGTGAAGAAGAACTGGCTGCCGCCGGTGTCCTTCCCGGCCAGCGCCATGCCCAGGGTGCCCCGGCCGTAGGGCCGGCGCGTCATCTCGCAGCGGATGGAGTAGCCCGGCCCGCCCTCACCGTCCCCGCGCGGGTCTCCGCCCTGCGCGACGAAGTCCGGCACCACGCGGTGGAAGGTGACGCCGTTGAAGAAGCCCTTGCGCGCCAGCGCGTGGAGGTTGCCCGACGTGAGGGGCGCCTCGTCCACGTCCAGCCGCACGGTGATGTCCCCCTTGTCGGTGCGTAGCACGAGCCCCGCGCGCGCCGGGGCGGCCACGGGCCGGAAGGTGTTCGCGGGCAGCTCCACGCGCGCCGAGCGCACCCGCTGCCCCGTCAGCCGCGTGAGCGCCTGCGCCGCCACGCGCCGCACGTTGGCGTGCGGGTGCATCAGCCACTCACGCAGCCGGGACTCGGCGGCCGGGCTCCGCAGCGCCACCAGCGCGCCCGCCACCGGCTCGGCCACGTCGCCCGGCGTCTGGGGCACACGCGCCGCCAGCGCCTCCACGGCAGGCAACGCGGCCTCGTCCTCCAGCACGCCCGCGGTGGCCGCCGCCGCGCCCGCCACCACTTCGTCCTCGCCTTCGATGAGCTCGCGCACCGGCGCCGCCGCCTCGGGCACGGGCCGCGCGGACACGGCCTCCAGCGCCGTCAGCCGCACGCGCGCCTCCGGGTGGCGCAGGTACTTCACCGCGAAGCCCGCCCCACCC
>NZ_JABXEO010000147.1:0-9190 GCF_013372585.1 Myxococcus sp. AM010 | reverse complement strand
CGGAGATGTGTACAAGGGACAGCTCTGGGGTGACGGGGGGCTCGCCGGCTTGCTGGAGCGCGGGGAGCACGAGGAGGCTGGCGGCCAGGAGGCCCGCGGCGGCGCCGCAGAGCTTGAGGACGGCGGCCAGCGGGCTGGGCGGAGGCGGCGGTGGCGGCGCCTGGAAGGTCCGCTTCCGGGGCGCCCCGGCGAGCCCGGGCCCGGGCTGGGCCGTGGGCGGCTCGGCGGGCTCGGCTTCCTGGGGCGTCTGCGCCTGGAGGTGGGCCAGCTCCTCGGTGCGCCCCATCAACGACTGGGACCAGGCCTCGTTGTCGGATGACGCCTCCGTGACGGGGCCGCGGGGAAAGGGAGGGGTGTTCACGTGAGGTCGCTTCCTGGGGAGAGGGCTCAGCCGCCAACGACGCGGAACACTTCGCGCAGCGACGTGTCGCCCGTGCGTGCGCGTTCGACGCCCGCGGCCAGCAGGGGCACCATGCCCTCCTGGACCGCGAGCTCCTGGATGCGGGAGCTGGGCACCTTGGCGTTGATGGCGTCGCGGATGCCCTGGGAGACCACGAGCATCTCGTAGATGGCGGTGCGGCCCAGATAGCCGCTGCCCTCGCAGCGCTCACACCCCACGGGGCCGAAGAAGTTCCCGCGCCGGATTCCGGCGGCGTCCAGCCGCACCGCCTCCTCGGGCGTCAGGGGCAGGGGGGCGCGGCAGTGGGGGCAGAGGCTGCGCACCAGGCGCTGCGAGAGGGTGGCGACCGTCGCGGAGGCGAGCAGGAAGGGCTCCACGCCCATGTCGATGAAGCGGTTGAACCCGCCCGCGGCGGAGTTGGCGTGGATGGTGCTGAGCAGCAGGTGGCCGCTGAGCCCCGCCTGGATGGCCGTGCGCGCCGTCTCCGAGTCGCGAATCTCACCCACCATGATGACGTTGGGGTCCTGCCGCAGCACGGCGCGCAGGCCCTGCGCGAAGGTGAAGCCCTGCGCGGCGTTGACCTGCGTCTGCGCGAAGAGGGGGACGTCGAACTCGATGGGGTCTTCGATGGTGGCGATGCGCGTGAGCTCGCCGCGCGACTGCTGGATGTGGCCCAGCGAGGCATACAGCGACGTCGTCTTGCCGCTGCCGGTGGCGCCGGCCACCAGGACGAGGCCCTGCGGCAGCGCGAGCAGCTCCTGGTACTTCGCGAGCAACGCGTCGGGGAAGCCGAGCGCGGGCAGCTGGGGCAGCCGCACGCCGGTGCGGGCGATGCGCAGCGCCACCGCGGGGCCGTGGTTGGTGGGGAGGATGGACACGCGGATGTCCGCGGGCCCGTCGTCCGTGGTCCACGGGAAGTGCCCGTCCTGGGGCTTGTCCAGGTCGTACAGCGCCAGCCTGGCGAGGACCTTGACGCGGTTGATGAGCCGCGAGTGGTGCTCGCGCGGGAAGGAGAGCACCTCCTCCAGCACGCCGTGCAGGCGGAACGCGATGCGCGTGCCCGACTCCAGCGGATGGATGTGGATGTCGCTGGCGCCCAGGCGGATGGCGCCGTCCATCAACTGGCCCATGAAGGCGATGATGTCCGGGTCCGGCTTCGCGGCGATGCGGCGCAGCCGCTGCCCCAGGTCCTTGAGCAGGGTCCTGACGGCGGTGGCCGTGTCGTGGGTGAGCACCTCGAGCGGGGAGATGCTGGGGCCCTTGGGCAGGGGCTTCGGCCGGGGCGCGCGGTGCCGGGCGCGGCGCGCCACCACGCCGGAGGTGTAGCTCAGCCCGAACGCCAGGGCCACGCTGCCCGCGAGCAGCGGCGACAGCACGCCCTGGAGGTAGCTTCCGCCTTCCTGGAGGAGCATGGCGGCGCCCAGCGACGCGTGCCGGTAGGCCCACAGGCCGACGCCGCCCACCACCACGAGGACCGCCAGGGTCCACAGCAGGCTCGCGATTCGATTCATCAGCGCGGTCATCAGGCGCCGCACGCTACCACCGGGGTCGGCGTGCTCTCAAAAGGACTCGGCGAGTGGGCGGCGGCCCCGGAGGCCAGGACGGGTGGGCGTGTCCTGACCCCCTGGGAACCCCTGTGCGGCTCAGCTCTCGGCTTCTTCCGAGGCCTTGTCGTCCTGCTGCTGGTCACATGCCGGAGCGGCGCCGTCGGACGCCTTCTTGTGGCCCGCGGAGGCCCGCGGGTCGCTCTTCGCGCAGTTGCCGACGCACGAGAGGCCCGCGGTCCCGCACCTGGAGCGCTCGTCGCCATCCATGCAGAGCGTGTTGCACGGCTTCGAGCAGTCGCAGACCTCGTAGCATTGCTGCGCCTGCGCGCCAGGGGCAAAGGTGAGCGCGAACAGGAAGGAGGCACCCGCGAGGAACTTCGTCAGCGTGTTCATGATTGCTCCTGTGAAAGACAGCCAGGTCACGGCCCTTCATGGGCCGCGAATCCAGGTGTACTTGCGCAGGGTGATGAGAGCGTGACGGGGCGGGAGCGGGCTCAGCGCTCCTCGAACATGGCCTGGATGACGCGCCAGGCCAGCTCGACCTCGCGGCCCGAGCGCACGGACAGGAAGTCGCAGATCTCCGCCACGGCGTTGGAGCGCTCGCGTTCGAAGCCCTGGAAGAGCGTCTTCAAGGAGACGTCGAGCCCCTTGGTGAGCTTGCCCAGGGTGTCCAGGGACGGAGAAAACGAACCGCGCTCAATCCGGCGGATGGCGTCCACGGACAGGTCGCTGCGTTCCGCGAGCGCTTCCTGCGTGAGCTCCCGGGACGTCCGGAGCTTGCGCACGTGGTCGCCAAACCGGCGGTGCAACCGCGTCCAGTTCGCGACCCTGTTGTTCCGTTTCTCCATAAGAGGGAGCGGATAATTTGGGGTATCTCGGTCGCATGTGAAGGGAGGATGTTCGGGGCTTGACCTTGCATTTGCGCCGGGCCGTTTCTCCCGCAACTTCCGTTGACTCACGGGCATCCACTCCACCGCGGCCACGAACGCGGAGTGCGGGCTTTGGGGCTGCTCCTCCAGCAGGCGGGGAGCCGTCGGCCGGGAACATGCGCACGCAGGGGCTTTCGTCTACGCTGCCTCCTACATGACGCATTCGGAAGTCGGGCGGAGCGGCCGGCGGACCTGGTTCCCGGTCCTGCTCGGTGGCCTGTTGACCGCCTGTGACATCGGGTCCTCGCCTCGCGCCGCCACACCCCCTGCTTCCGCGCCAGAGGCACCGGTCGCGCGCCCCGTGGAGCCGCCGCCCGCGCCAGAGGTTCGCCGGCAGCGGCCTGTCCGCCCCGAGCGGACCGCCGAGCTCCAGGCCCTGGCCGAGAAGCTGGGCGCGCCCGGGGCGAGCGTGGAAGACCCCTGCGTGGCGCCCCTGGGGAATGGCTGCGCGCGCACGGCGCTGGCGCCCTTCTTCGCCTCGCTGGATGCGCTGGCCTCGGGGACCGCGACCCGCCCCGTGGTCATCGAGGCGTTCGGCAACTCGCTGATTGCCGGGGACCGCATCGTGGACGTCCTGCGCGACGACCTGGTCACGGCGTTCGGAAGCGCGGGTCGGGGCGTGTTGCTGGTGGACCGCATGGCCCCCTACGGCGGGCGAGGCCGCACCAGCGCCAGCAGCAGTGGCTGGCAGCCGCGCACCCTGGGCGAGCTGCGCGCGCCCCCGCACGCCTTCGGCATCACCGGCGTGTATCACCTGGCCACGCGCGCCAAGGCCCGCAGCCGGTTCAAGTTGGACGGCGAACCCCGCGGCACGCTGTGGTGGCTGGACGTGCCAGGCGCGGGCGCGCTCAGCATCTCCAGCGGCGGCGAGGTGCTCGCGCGGACCGAGCCCACGGGGAGCGGCGCGTCGCGCGCCACCCACTTCGAGCTGCCCGAGGACGCACAGATGCTGGACGTGGTGGCCGAGCGGCAGGGCGCGGTGGTGCAGGGCGTGGTGTTGCAGCACGCGCGGCCCGGCATCGTCCTGGACACGCTGGGCGTGCCTTCGTCGGATGCGAGCCTCTATGCGCGCATGGACGGCGCCACGCTCACGTCCCAGCTCGCGGAGCGCGCGCCCCGGCTGCTCGTCTTCTTCCTGGGGGGCAACGAGTCCAAGCGCATCGAATGGAAGCGCCTGGACATGGAGAAGCTGCGCGCGGACCTGCGGACGCTGCTCCGCCGCGCCCGGGAGGCGGCGCCCGGCAGCGCGTGCCTGCTGGTGGGGCCCATGGACGCGGTGAAGGGGCCCGGCGCGAAGGCCCAGGCGCTGTCGCAGCGTCCCTCGCTGGAGGCGGTCAACGCCGCCGAGCGGGAGGTCGCGCTCGCCGAAGGGTGCGCCTTCTTCGACTTCTACGCCGCCATGGGCGGAGCGGGCGCGCTCGCGCGCTTCCATGCGTCCGGCTACATGCATGACGACCTGGTGCACCCGCGCGGCGCGGGCCTGGACGTGCTGGGGCACCTGGTCACCGACGCGCTGCTGCGCGCCTATGTGGAGACGCCGCCGCCCGCGCGCGGTGTCGCGGCGTTGATGCCCATGCCGCCGGGGGTGGGCGCCGCGCCCGCCGGGGCGTCCGAGCCCACCGCGGAGGCCACGCCATGAGACTCGCGTTCGTACGGTATGGCGCCGCGGTGCTCCTGGGGCTCGCGGGGCCCGTGTCATTGGCGGCGCCTCGGGCCGCGCTGGAGCCCGTGTGCGAGGCCGTCAGCGCCGACGCCGAGCAGTCCCCTCGGGCCTTCTCCGACGACGTGCGCGGCGCCCTGGACGCGGTCGTCCGGGCCGAGCTGTCGCGGGGGGCTGTCGCGGGGCTGTCGGTGGGCGTGAGCCGCGGCGCGGAGCGCTGGGTGTGCGCCTATGGCTACCGTGACGTGGGCCGCAAGCTGCCCGCGACGCCGCGCACCACGTACCGCATGGCGTCCGTCACCAAGTCCTTCACGGCGGTGGCGGTGCTGCAACTGGTGGAGCAGGGGAAGCTGAGCCTGGACGCGGACATCTCCACCCTGGTGCCGAACTATCCGGCCAGGCAGTGGCCCGTCACGGTGCGCGACCTGCTGGGCCACGTGAGCGGCGTGCCGACCTATGACGGGGTGGCGTCCACCCGCAACACGAAGGCGATGAGCACCCAGGCGGCCATCGCCGTCTTCGCGGGCAAGCCGCTCGCCTTCGAGCCGCGCACCCGCTACCTGTACACGACGTGGGGCTACAACCTGCTGGGCGCGGCGGTGGAGACGGCCTCCGGCCAGTCCTACCGCGACTACCTGCGCGAGCACATCTTCAAGCCCGCGGGCATGCCGAACGCGGACCTGGACATCACCGCCACGCGGGACGCGCACCAGGCCAAGGGCTACCGCGTCCAGGGCACGGCGCTGAAGCCGTCGCGCTTCCTCGACGTGTCCAGCCGCTTCGCCGGCGGTGGCACCCGCGCCACCGTGGGGGACATGCTGGGCTTCGGCCGCGCCGTGCTGGCGCACACCCTGGTGTCGCGCGAGACGATGGGCCGCATGCAGACGTCCATGGCCACCACCGACGGACGCCTCACTGACTACGGCATGGGCTTCGCGACGTATCCGCTGCGCGGCCACTACGTGGTGGCCCACGCGGGCGGTCAGCCCGAGACGACCACGATGCTGATGATGCTCCCTGCCGAGGACACGGTGATTGCCCTGGCCTCCAACGTGGAGGGCGAGGCGCGGCGCATGCGCCGGCTGTCCATCCGGTTGATGGAGCAGGTGCTGGAAGAGGGCGACACCCGCCGCGAGGCCTACGTCGCGGACCCGGTGGACGCCGTGGTGCACGAAGGGCTCACCCGCGTCGCCAGCTATGGGCTGGCCTATCACCAGTGGGCCACGCGCGGCCCGGGCGTGCTGCCGGAGGAGACGGACCTGCCCGGCGCCTTCGCCCAGGTGTCCGCGATGCTGAACCGGAAGGAGGTTGGCCGGGACACCCGCGCGGCGCTGGAGCGCGTCCGAAGCGGGCACGACCCACGCTCGCGCGCCCTGTTCATCCGAGTGGGCGCGCACATGGCCCGCACGTTGGAGAAGGTCCACGGCGCGGAGCGGCTGAAGGCCTACACGCTCGAAGGCCCGCTGGCGTTCTTCGAGGACTACCTGGCCGCGGGTGACGCGAAGCAGGTGCCCGAAGCGGAGCGCATCGGCGAGCCGCTGCGCGCGGACGTGCTCCGCCTGGCCGCGAGCTGGGAGCGCGCGCGGCTGCCCGCGCTTCAACGCCTGCGGCTGGACGAGGAGAAGAACCCGGAGGCGCACTGGGCCGCGCTGCGCGAGTCCGTGGCCGCGTCGCCGGGGTTTCATCCGGATTACTCGGATGAGCTGCTGCGCATCGCGGAGGGCTTCGCCTGGCGCAGGCAGCCCGCGGCGCGGCGGCGCTGGCTGGAGCGGGCGGTGGAGCTGCAGCCCCGGGGCCTGGATGCGCGCTGGGCCCTGGCCGAGGCGCTGCTCGCGGCGAACCCGGAGGAGCCCGTGCTGCCGCAGCTGCGCGAGGCCGTGGCCACGCCGCAGGGCGTCCTGGCGCTCGCGCCCCGGAGCTTCCTGAAGCGCCTCTTCACCGCGGAGTCCACCGCGGTGGCGGCGGGCCTGCTGCGCGCGGGCGTGGCGCTGCACCCGGAGGCGCCGGAGCTCTGGGAGGCGTTGGCGAAGCGGGAGCAGCGCCTGGGCCGGAAGGCGGCGGCCACCAGGGCCCTGCGTGAGGCGAAGCGGGCGCGCGAGGCGCCGAAGCCCGTGGTGGCCCCGGCACCCGACGTCCCCGAGGCTCCGGGCGCCAGCGGCCCCGTGCCGGATGACCACGGGCTGGTGCCCGCGGGGAAGTGAGCGTCACCGCTGGAGCGCAGGCCTCCGGCGGAGCGGGCTCACTTCGTCGGACGCGGCGTCACCTTGCCAAACAGGGTGCAGGTCGTCGCGATGGGCTTGCCCTTGTAGTGGGCGGGCTTGAAGCGCCACTGCTTGACGAGCTCGCGGTTCTTCGCGTCCAGGCTCAGTGCAGGCTTGAGCATCAGACAGCCCGTGACCTTCCCGTTGAGCTTGAAGGTGCACGTGAGCATGTAGGTGGTCTCGTCCTCGTCGAGGTGAGCGAGCCGCGCAGGGTCGAACTGGAGGTCCTCTCCGCTGATTCGCTCGGGGCGCATCGGCGGGTGGCCGCAGGGGATGGGCGTGCCGCGGTCCATGTTCTTCTCGAAGGCCTCCATGTCGCGCTGGATTTCGGCTTCGAGCGCCTTCGGGTCCTGCGCCGCGGGCTCGGCGGCCAGGGCGGGCGAGGACAGCAGGAGGAGGGAGACGAGGCCGGGCAGGTGCATGCGCTTTCCCTTAAGGCGCCGTTGGGGGAGCGCGAAAGCGTGATTCCGACAGCAGGGGCGTCCCGGCGCGCACCCATGCGAGGATGGGGGCACGTATGCGCATCCCGTGTCCCCGTTGTCAGTCCTTTGTCGTCCCAGGCGCGCAGAGCTGCGCGTGGTGCGGCGCGTCTCTGCTGCAGGAGGCCACGCCAGGCTCCGCCGACCCCGTGTGTGCCGTCCACCCGGAGCTGCGCAGCCTGCATGCGTGTGGCCGGTGCGGCAGCTTCGCGTGCGCGCGGTGCCTGCGGAAGGGGGCGCGAGACGAGCCCCTGTGCGCCGCGTGTCATGACCGCGTGCCCGCGGATGCCCTGCCGTGGGACCGGCGCGATGAGCTGGGGACGCCGCGGGCGTACTGGCAGACGTGTGTGGCGGTGATGCTGCGCCCCACGGCCACCTTCGAGCGCGCGCGGCCGGTGGGTTCGGTGGGCAGCTCCCTGGGGTTCGCGGCGCTGTCCAACCTGGCCGCCTCCTTCACCACGGCGCTGGTCTACCTGGCCATCCTCCTCGCCATCCCGTCGGCGATGACGGAGGGCGACAACGTCTCCGCTCACGGGCTCCGGCTGGTCGGGCTTGGGGTGTTCGGGGCGATGATGGTGATGGCGCCCGTCATGGGCATGCTCGTCGCGCTCATCAACGCCGCGCTGGACCACGTCGTGTTCCGGATGGACGGCACCGGTCAGCCCTTCGAGGTCACCCTGCGCGCCAATGCCCTGTCGATGTCGCCCTACCTGATGGGCCTGATTCCCTTCTGTGGCATATATGGCGCACCCCTATGGGCCCTGGGGCTGCGCATCTTCGCGTACCGGAGCATGCACCGCACGACCTGGGGCACCGCGGTGCTGGGGGCCCTGGCGGTGCCGCTGCTCTCCTGCGGCCTGCTCTTCGCAGGCTACGCGGTGGTGGCGGTGGTGGGCGCGGCCACCGGCTTCGGCAAGTAGCGCGGGGCGCTACGGCGCCGTCACCGCGGTGGTGGGCGCCGCCGCGGTGACGGTCCGCTGCTGGGGCCAGAAGCGCGCGCCGTGGACGTTCTCCAGCGCGGCGATGCGCTTCTTCGTCTTCGCGTCGTAGACGCGGGCGGCCTGCTCGGCGGAGACCAGCAGCAGGCGTCCGCGCATCCGCAGCGCCACGGCCGACGTGGGCGCGAGCGCCAGTTGCTCAGGCTCCACCAGCCGGTCGTTCACCTCCCAGCGCAGTGGGAGCATGAGCGTGGGCAACTCGCCCGCGGCTTCCCAGGCATAGAGCGGACCCTGGTGCGTCTCCATGGAGACCCAGATTCCGTAGGCCGTGTGGCCCCGGTCCTTCACCACCGCGTCCAGCCGGGCCGCGTCTTTGTTGCCTTCTTCCAGCGCCGACTCGGAGAGCCGGTCCGCGTCCTGGCTGAAGGTGGAGGACGTCAGCCGGCTGGCCGTGGTCAGGGCTTCCGTGCCCAGGGCGCCGTCCATCTCGTACAGCGTGGCCACCGTCTCCAGGTGCTTCCACTGGCCGGCCTCGTGGCGGTACGCGTGCGCCAGGCCCGGGCTGCCGTCCGCCTCGGGGAGGAAGAAGCGCTTGCCGTCGAAGAGGAAGTACTCACGGCCGCTGTCCATCTTCCGCGGCAGGTCCTCCAGGTGTGACACCAGCGCGACGACGTGACCCGCTTCGTCGAAGCCCAGCGTGTCGGTGTGGCCGAGCTCGGGCAGCAGCAGCCGGGTGCTCTGGCCGGACTCGAAGTCCACCTGCCAGGCGCGCGGGGGCAGCTCGCCGTTGCCCCGGTCCACCACCAGGCCCTGCCGGCCACGCGGCCCCCAGGCCAGCTTGAGCCGCTCACACCCCGCGTCCACGGTGGCGAGCGGCTTGCGTGTGCCCGCCGACTCATGGCGAATCCAGGTACAGCCCGAGGGCGACGCGGCTTCGAGGAAGGACAGCGTGTAGCCCTGTATCTTATACACATCT
>NZ_JABXEO010000146.1:0-9503 GCF_013372585.1 Myxococcus sp. AM010 | reverse complement strand
GGCGTCAACCCCGAGACGTATCTCGCGGACGTCCTGCTGCGCGTGCAGACACACCCCAACTCGCGCATCGGTGAGCTGCTACCCCACGAGTGGAAGCGGCGACGCGCCGCCGACCCTCCCGATTCGCCCCTCCAGCTCAGTCACTGAACAGCTCTCGCTCGTCGAGGCGCTCGCCGAGCACGGTCCTCGTCCGCCATCAAGCCTCCTGGCACGACGTCCACCGGACGGGTACCGATGCCCCACCGAGCGCGCACCTCGTGCTCACGCTCGCGCGTCGCTGGACGGTCCGCGCCCAGTTCTAGGAGCGTGTTGCGGTAATCGCGGTGGGGCTTGCCCGGAGGGAGGCCCGCGTGGTGAATGCCGGGCATGAGCAAGAAGTTCCGCCCCTGAAATGTTGAGTTGAGCTGAGAGAGTTGAGCCGACAGGTTGAAGGGCTCCAGGCCCAGGTCGTGCGTGGCGATGGCGTGGGAAGGAGGTAGCGTGGCGCGGCCATGTCCGACAGCCCGCGCGTCCTCCTCATCGCTGAACGCTTTCCTCCCGACATCGGAGGCCTGGCCCGCAGTGGCGCGCGCACCGCGGGCTCGTTGGTGAAGCTGGGGGCCCGGGTGGACGTGCTGGCCTGGACTCGCACGGCGGCGCCAGGCGCGCTCCAGACGGTGGCGGACGCCGGGGACGTCTCACCCTTCGCGCGAGGCGTGACGCTCCACCGGCTGGGGCTGTTCGGCAGCACGGACCTGTCCATGCAGCACACGCTCGACGTGCTCGGCTACCTGCACGCGAAGCATCACTACGACCTGGTGTGGGGGCACTACCTGTCTCCGCCCGGGTTCCTCGCCGTCGCCTTCGCCGAGTCCGTGGGCATCGCCTCCACCGTCAGCGCCCGGGGCAACGACGTGGACCAGCTCATGTTCCCCCCGGGCGACTTCGCGCGCCTGCTGTGGACGCTGCAACGGGCCCGCGTCCTCACCGCGGCCTCCGCGGACCTGGGCCGGAAGATGCGCATGCTGCTGGGGCGGGACGAAGCCGTGGAGGTCATCCCCAACGCCGTCGACACCGGCATCTTCTCACCCGGCCCCGCGGACCCGGCGCTCCGGGCGCGGCTGGGCATCACCCCCGACGAGGCCGTCCTTGGCTTCTCCGGGGAGCTTCGGCACAAGAAGGGCCTGCCCTTCCTGCTCTCCGCCCTCACCGCGGTGCGCCGCGTCCGGCCCGCGTGCCTGCTCGTCATCGGCGAGGTGCGGCCGCGCGACGCCGAGCACCTGGTCGCCTTCCGCGCCGAGCATCCCGAGGACGCCGCGCGCATCCTCATCTCCGGGCCGCTGGACACACCGGAGGCCATCGCCGCGCACCTGCGCCTGTGTGATGTCTACCTCCAGCCGTCGCTGTGGGAGGGCATGCCCAACGCCTTGCTGGAGGCCATGGCCTGCGCCCGGCCCGTCATCGCCAGCGACGCCGGCGGCATCCCCGAGGCCGTGGATGACGGACGCAATGGCTTCATCGTCTCCAAGGCCCTGCTCAATCACCTGGGGCAGGCGTGCCTGGACGTGCTCTCCCTGCCGCTCGAAGAGCGCGCCGCGATGGGCGCCGCCGCCCGTCAGCGCATCGAGGAGCGCTTTCAGGCTCACGCGGAGGCGGAGGTGCTCCGCCGCGTGCTGGCTCGCGCCATCCCGAGCCGCTCTTCGTAAGCGCTCACCAGGGCCTCGCCCGCGCGGCTCCACGGGAAGTCGCGCGCCACGCGCGCTCGCGCCTTCGCGCTCATCGCGGGGCCCAGGGTGGGGTCCGCCCTCAGGGCCTTCACCGCTTCAACAATCGCCTTCGCCGAGCCCGGCCGTATCAACATCACCTCGTCCGGCGCGGCCAGCGTGCTCACCACGGGGAGGTTGCTGGCCACCACGGGCGTCCCGGTGGCCATGGCCTCCAGCAGCTTCAGCGGGCAGCAGCCCTGCACGCAGTTGCGGTCGTTGAAGGGCAGGGGCACCAGCACCACGTCGCAGGCCTGGTGCAGCGCCGCCAGCTCCGCCTGGGGCAGGGGCTCCCGCAGCTCCACGGCGCCCTCCAGCAGCAGGTCCCCGCACCGGTCCATCAGCGCCCGCCGCGTGTGCCGACGCAGCGGCCCCACCAGCGTCAGCACCGTGGGCAGCTCCCGCCGCAGCAGCCGGCAGGCGTCGATGGCGTGGTGCACACCCTGCCAGGACGTCATCGTCCCGCTGTACAGCAGCCGCACGGGGCGCCCGGGCTCGAAGGGTCGCGGCGGCGCGTACCGGAACACCTCCAGGTCGGCGCCATTCGGAATCACCCGCACGCGCGAGGACTCCACGCCCCGTGCCGTCACCAGGTACTCCGCCGTCACCGCGCTCGGGGTCACCACCAGGTCCGCGCGCGAGAGGCAGACGTCCTCTTGCGCCACCAGCTTGCGCAAGAGCTCCGCGTCATCCGCCACGTCCGGGTAGTGATACTTCAGCTCGATGGAGGGCAGGCCGTTCACCTCGAAGACGAGCGCGTCCGTCAGCGCGTCCTTCTGGCAGGCGACGGGGTAGCCTTCGAAGATGGAGCGCACGTGCACGACGGAGGCGCGCGGCCGTCCGCGCCACCAGGCCGCCAGGTGCGCGCGGAACGACAAGGCCTGGGCCATCAGGTCCTTCCCGCGTGACTCCAGCGGGTGGTACGTCACGCCCTCCACCAACGCGAGCGGCCCGGTGGGCGCGCTGGGGTTGTCCCGGAGCGCGACGAGGTCGACCTGGCCAAAGGCCGCGCCCAGCGCCTCCACGAAGGCCCGGATGTGCACCGCGGCGCCCTTGGGCGAAGGGAAGCGGTCGAACGACGCGTAGACGATGCCGGTGCCGGGAGCGTGAGACACACGCGTGTTGCTATCACAGGAGGGTTTGACCCCTACGGCACGGACCCTTACGCTTCCCCCTCTTTCGTACCGCCGAGGGGGCGCGACCCATCGTGGCTTTCAACATTGACCGCTTTCGCGAGGAACGCGTCTACAGGTGCAGCGGCCCCGTCGGGGAGCTGAGGGAAGACCTGGAGCGGCTGCGCGTCCTGGACGTGGAGGTGGAGCAAGCGCGGCGGAGCTGGGGTCAGTCGACCCTGTTGTGCCTGGCCGCCGCTGTCATCATCTTCATCTTTCGAACGACGCTGGAGGAGGGGCCCGAGGACGCGCTCGCGCTGCAGCTCACCCAGTGGGCGGGACTCGCGCTGCTCGTGGGGTCCGTGGGGTGTCTTACCGTGTACCTGCGCTTCCGGAGCCTGGACCTGGAGAACCGGCGATACACGCTGGCCTCCCAGGTGCTCCACCGGCTGCGCCGTGACATCGGCCCTGACGCGCCCGTGAAGCTGGTGCTCGACTTCACGCCCGTGGACAGCCCGGGGAAACTGCAGGGCAAGCGCGTCACGCCCACCGGCTGGGACGCGGAGAACTTCGCCGACCCGTGGTTCACCCTCCAGACGCGGCTGCTGGACGGCACGCACCTGCGCATCGCCATGGTGCAGTGGCTCGAGAAGCGCTCGCGCACCCGGCGCAGCAGCAGCGGCAAGACCAAGACGAAGCACCGGAAGCGGAGCTGGGCGCTGCTCCAGGTCCAGCTCCGCGTGAAGGCGGAGCGTCATCCGGACCTGGCGCTGCTGGAGCCGGAGGCCCGCCAGGCCATGCGCCTGCCGGACGGCGCCGCCGTCGACAAGCTCCAGTTGGGCGAGGACCGGATGTCCCTGCGCACTCTGGTGGAAAGTGAATGGGACGCCGGCCCCGCCATCCCGTCGAACGCGGTGGATGCGCCGAAGACGGTGGTGATGATGTTGCTGAGCCTCTACCAGGTCCTCAACTACTCCAAACACCTGCGCAAGCAGGCGAAGGCTTCGTGATGATGGGCATGGGCCGGTTCCTTCTCTGTTGTTCCCTGGTCGCGCTCACGGGCGCCGCCGGAGGCTGCAAGCCCGGTGACACCGAGCCGCCCCCCGCCATGCGCGCGCTGGAGGTGCCCCGCGCCCCCGCGGCGGTGAAGGGCCTCGCGGGCAAGCTCAAGTTCAAGGACGACGCCGACCGCGCGCGCTTCTCCCTCAAGCCGAAGGACGACGGCGCCAAGCTGGTGGACGGCGAGGAGCGCGAGCTGGCGCGCTACAAGTGGAAGGGCGCGGCGCTGAAGGTCTCCGGCCCGGATGACGTGGCGCTGGGGTACGTCGTCGGCTCCGCGGGCGGGGCGCTCACCGTGCGGGATGGCGAGCAGCGGCAGGTGCTGTTCACGCTCGCGCGGCAGGGGCCAGGCTGGCGTCTCAACGACATGAAGGGCACGCTCCTGTACTCCGTGTGGCCGGAGGACGACGGCGCCCGCATCCAGGACGGCGCTGGCGCGGACGTGGCCCGCGTGAAGGTGCGTGAGGGCAAGGTGTCCCTGCGTGATGCGAAGGGGCGCACGTTGCTCGCCACCAAGTCGCTGCTGGCGGCGGAGGCCGCCGCGTGCCTCGCCTTCGAGGCGCTGGAGCCGCCGCTGCGCATGGCGCTGCTCTTCTACCTCCAGGCGCCGCCGTCCCTGGAGCGTGTCCAGCCATGAGTGGGTTGCTCTGCCAGGCGAACGTGGGCTTCCTGTTCTCCCATGGCTGTGGGAGCGCCGCGGCCATGACGTGCATGCGGTGCGCGATGCCCCTGTGTGAGCAGCACGTGATGCCGGTGGGTGGGGAGATGCTCTGCGCGACGTGCGCGCGGCAGCACGAGGACCACACCGGCGACGAGGGCGGCGTGGACGAGGACCACCCGAGCTACTACTACGACGACTACGGGTACTACGGCGCCGCCGCCACGTCGGGGCGCGGCAGGGCCCACGACGCCAACGACTTCACCGAGGCTGACGGCGAGAGCCTCCGCCACGAGGACGACGCCTCCTTCGAGGAGGACATGGGCGGGAGCTGATGGCTGGCCGCTGGCTCGTCTATGCCCTGGGAGGCGGCATGGGGCACCTCACCCGTGCCTCCGCGCTGGCGCGCGCGGCCTCGCGCCGAGGGCACGCCGTCGTCCTGCTCACCAACAGCCCGTTCGCGAGCGGGCTCCCGCTGGAGGACGTGCTGGGCGCCGGTGTCGAGGTGCTCCGGCTCAGTCCCGCGCTGGGGCGCGAGGCCGTGGGAGAAGTGGTGGAGCAGTGCCTGGAGGACGTGCGCCCGGACCTGTTCGTCGTGGACACCTTCCCCCGGGGGCTCGGGGGCGAGCTGGCGCCGCTGCTGCCCTCCGTGCGCGCGCGCAAGGTGCTGATCCACCGCGACGTGAACCCCACGTACGTGAAGCAGTACGGCCTGGCGCGGGCGGTGGACGCGTTCGACCTGCTGCTCGTCCCGGGCGAGGCCGCGCCCTTCGCGAACCATCCTCGCGCCGTGAGGACCGCGCCCTGGCTGCTCCTGCGCGCCAGCGAGCTGCTGCCCCGTGACAAGGCCCGCGCGCGGCTGGGCGTGCCCGAGGAGGACACGCGCGCCCTGGTGGCGGTGATGGGCTGTGGCACCCCCGAGGAAGTGGGGGAGGCGGGGCACATCGCCGCTCGGCTGGAAGCGACGCTGGGGCCAGAGGCCGTGGTCCGGTGGCTGGTGCCGCCTGGAGCGGCGATGGATGCGCCAGCGTCCGCGCCGCGCGCCAAGCAAGGCAGGCGGGCTGGGGCTTCCCTGGAGGAGGGCCTGGCCCTGCGCAGGTCCACGTGGCCCGCGCTGGCGGTGCTCCCCGGCGTGGACGTGCTCGTCGGCGCGGGCGGGTACAACACCGTGCAGGAGGCCCGCGCCACCGGGACGCCCTTCGTGGCGCTCGCGCGGCCCCGGCTCTACGACAGGCAGGCCCTGCGGCTGCGCCCCGAGGAGCGGGCGGGCTCCGTGGAGGCGCTGGTGGCGCGTGCCGCCGGCCTCGCCCGTGCCTGCCCGGCTCGGAGCGAGAGGCCCTACGTCAGCGGGACGGACGACGCGGTGACGCTCATCGAGCGCACCGTCCTCAGTGCTTGAGGTCCTTGTGTCCCGGCGCCGGGTCGATGCCGTGCGCCATGATGAAGTGGTAGAGCGCCTGCGGGTCTTCCTTCGGTCCGCCCATGAGCTCGACCAGGAAGTGGCCCTGGGCGCCCGTGTCCGGGTCGGGGGCGACATTCACCTCCGTCACCTCGCGGCCGGGGATGACCAGCTCGCCCACCAGCACCTTGCCCTTGAGGACCTGCACGATGTGCTGGCGCTCCTCTTCCAGGAGGGCCCAGTGGAAGTCGTCGTGGTCATACAGCATGGCGTCCACGGAGCCGCACCGCAGGATGCAGTGCGTGTGCTCCTGGAGCCAGCGCCAGAAGCCATCGAATTTCAGGGTGCGTACCGGCTGGGAGATGATGTCCATGGAGGCCTCTCGCTCGTCGGCCAGGGGGCTTGCCGACCGCGTATCGTTCCTCCCTAGCACGGCTGACGCTCTCCGGTGACGTCCGCTTTCGGGGAACTGGCGGGGCGTGCCCGCTTGCCATCCGGTCCGCGAATCCCGTGGGCCTTGGCCGTGTTGCTTCTCTCAGGAATGGGGCGGCCCTCGTGCCTGGGAGCCCCGTGAGGAGCGCAAGTGAAGGTCCCTTCGGGTGTCTGCCCGGTGTCCCAGATGGCCCTCGTCCTGCCCGGGGTGGCGCCATGAGCCTGCGCTCCTGGCTCGCCGCCACCATGGGCGTGCTGACGTTGATGACGTTGGCGGTCGCCACCCTGCTCATCGTCTTGACGAGCGTGCTCGACCGCTCGGCCGCGACGTTGGGGGTCGCCGTCGAGGGCATCCGGGTGTCCGAGGAGTTGGAGGTGGGTCTACTGGCGCACGACCGGATGGTCCGGGAAGGGCCCGCCCGGGTGCCGCGCGGCCCGGATGGGCTGCCGCGGTCCGAGCTGGAGGCCTCGCTGTACCGGCAGATTGGGGAGCTGCGGCGCATCGCCTCGACGGAAGCGGAGCGCGAGCGGCTCGACGAGGTCCGCGAGGACGTGGATGCCTACTTCTCCGCCCAGCGGGACCTGGCGCGCGCGGAGTGGGAGGCGGGCCCGGCGCTGGACGCCGCGTTGAATGGCCTGGAGCAGGTCATCGCCCTCAACGTGGAGAGAGCGCGCGCGGCCCGTTCGGAGTCGGAGCGGTGGAACACCATCGCGGACTTCGTGGGCGTGGTGCTCTGCAGCTCGCTGCTGCTCGGCGTGCTCATCGTGAGCGCGCTGCTGCGGCGGGTGGCGCTCCAGCCGCTGCGGGACATCAGCCAGGCCATGCGCCGCTTCGGAGCGGGCAGCAAGCGCACCCGGGCGCCGGAGGCCGGGCCCACCGAGCTGCGGGACATGGCGCGCACGTTCAATGAGATGGCCAACAGCCTGTCCCACCAGCAGGAGCAGCAGCTCGCGTTCCTCGCGGGCGTGGCGCACGAGCTGCGCAATCCGCTGTCCGCCCTCAAGTTGTCCACGGCCCTGTCGGACCGCGGTCGCGCCCAGCTCACGCCCGAGCGCATGGACCGCACTCTGGCCCTGGTGGGGCGGCAGGTGGAGCGGCTGGACCGCATGGTGGGCGACCTGCTCGACGCCACCCGCATCGAAGCCGGCAGGCTGGAGCTGCGCCCGGAGATGCGGGACGCGCGTGAGCTGGCCCGCGAGGTGGTGGAGCTCTACCGCTCCGGCGACACCGGCCATGGCCTCCGGCTCAGCCTGCCGGACGTGCCCGTGCCGGTTCGGGCAGACCCGGCACGGCTGGAGCAGGTGCTCCACAACCTCATCAGCAACGCGCTGAAGTACTCGCCGGCGGGCAGCACCGTGGAGGTGGCCGTGCGCCGCGAGCAGGACACGGCTGTCCTGTGCGTGACGGACCAGGGCATCGGCATCTCCGAGGAGGAGCGGCGCCTGCTCTTCGCGCCCTTCCAGCGCGCCGGCAACGCCCGTCAGCGCGCCCCGGGCGTGGGACTGGGCCTGTCGGTGGCCCGGCGCATCGTCGAGGGGCACGGGGGCAGCATCGACGTGGTGAGCCAGCCCGGCCATGGCTCCGTCTTCTGTGTGCGGCTGGCCGTGGCCGCCGAGGCCGCCCGGCACTCCGAAGAGGACGCGGGGCTGACGTCCCCCCAGGACACCCTGCACTGAGGGGCTGCCCCCAGGTTGGCGTGAAGCGTCGCATGGCGCGCGTCCACGTGGAGACGGCGGATGCGTTCACGCGAGGCTCGACGTACCTTCGGGGTCCAACCTTCAGGAGTCGCCTGACCTTATGAAGATTTCGCGCCGCGCCGCGCCGCTCGCCGCCCTCCTGGCCCTGGGAGGGCTGGGGGCGTGTGCCTCCCGCCAGCAGGCGCCGACCGCCGCCGCGAAGGCCGAAGCTCCGCGGGCCGCCGAGCCTGTCGTCCAGTCCACGGAAGGGGGCTTCTCCGTCGCGATTCCCGGGCCGGTGAGCGAGGAGCGCCGTTCGCAGGAGACGGATGTCGGCGCGGTGACACTCCACACCTTCATCGCCGTGCGGCCGGAGGTGGACACCGCCTACTACGTCTCCTACACGGACTTCCCCGCGGCCGCGGTGTCCCAGGCGGACCCGCGTGACGTGGTGGCCCGGGCCAGCCATGGGGCGCTGGAGGCGCTGGGCGCCACCGGGCTGTCCGCGCGGCCGCTGGTGCTGAGTGGCTTCCCGGGCTGGGAGGTGGAGGGCGTGTCCGGCCCGCGTCACCTGCGCGGACGCTTCTTCCTGGTGGGGCCCCGGCTCTACCAGCAGCTGCTGCTGCACCCGGAGGGCAAGCCGCCCCAGGACGCGGACCGCTTCTTCGAGTCCTTCCAGTTGGACCCGCAGGTGGCCGCGATGTTGACGGGCGCGCGGCGCTCCTGAAGGGGGGCGTCAGTGGCGGTGCTCACCCACCGCGCTCAGCAGCACGTCCATGTCGAAGGGCTTCTTGAGGACGGCGCGGACCCCGGGGAGCTGGGCGCGGCCGCTCGCCGTGACGAGGATGATGGGCAGCTCCGCCAGGCGCTGCTCCTGCTGAAGCCGGCCGACGAACTCCTCGCCGTCCATGACGGGCATCATCAAGTCCAGCAGGATGAGGCACGGCCGCAGCGCGTGGGGCCCGGACAGCAGCGCCAGGGCCTCCTGGCCGTTGGCGGCCTGGGCCACGGCGTAGCCTTCGAAGGACAAGATGTCCTGGACGGCCTCCCGGATGTCGGCGTCGTCGTCCACGACGAGCACGGTGTTGGACGCGGTGCTCACGGCTTCGAGCCGCTCTGCCCCTTGCGCAGCCTTCCGAAGAGCTGGGTCATGGTGTCTTGACGGCATGAGAGCGTGTGTTCCAGGGAGCTGAAGCCTCGGCGCGTGAGCTTCACCGTAACCGGCGCGTCTGTCACGCACTCCAGCGTCACCGACAGCGGCGTGGTGCCTTCCGTTCGACCGTTCACAGACACTGTCGCGCCCGCCGGCGCGGAGTCGACCATGAGCAGGCTGACACCTTCCATGAACGCGCGCTGCTCGCGGACCTCTCCCTCGCGGACCTCCGAGGGCGGGTCGAACTGCGGGGCCAGCGTCGTCTCGGGGC
>NZ_JABXEO010000145.1:0-9529 GCF_013372585.1 Myxococcus sp. AM010 | reverse complement strand
CGCCCGCCCCCACCGCTCCGGCCGAGCCCACCGAAGCCAACGAGGACCTGGTGGAGACGCTCCTCAGCCGCGCCGACGCGGGCACGCCCGCCGCCGCGTCCCGGGCGGTGGATGCCTTCCTGCGCGCCCTCAATCCGCGCATGCCCGCCACGCCCGCGCCCGTCGTCACGCCGGAGGCCGCCACCCGGCAGACGGCCCGGGCTTTGGTGGAAGAGGCGCTGCTCCTCACGGCGAAGGACCTGCTCGGCGCCGAGCCCGTGGCCCACCTGGAGTCCGCGTGGCGCGGCCTCAAGTGGCTGTTGGACCAGGTGCCCGCGTCCTCGGGCATCACCGTGGAGGTGCTGGACGTGGCGCGCGAAGGGCTGCTGGACGCGGTGCAGGGCGCGCTGGACGCCGAGCCCTTCGAGCGCCCCGACGCCGTCTTCCTCGCGGATGCCACCGACGACGTCGCCCTCCTGGGCAAGCTCGCGGCGCTGGGCGAGCGCGCGCAGCTCCCGGTGGTGGCCGCCGTGTCCGCGCCGCTGCTGGGCGTGGCGCAGGCGGAGCTGGCCGCGGCGCTGGAGGAGGAGCTCGAGCAGGTCTCCGAGGCCTGGACGGCGCTGCGCCAGGACGAGTCCGCGCGCTGGCTGTGCGCCGTCATCAACCGCGTGGTGGTGGCCAGCGAGGGGCGCGGCGCGGCCCGGCGCGTGAGCTTCACCAGCCCCGCGCTGGCGGTGGCCGCGATGCTGGCGGCCAGCTTCCGGGACACCAGCGCCTTCGCGCGCATCATGGGCCAGCAGGGCGGCCTGAAGGCGCCGGCCATGTGGGAGCTGTCCACCGGCCGCGACACCGGGCTGAGCCTTCCCACCGAGCACTTCCTCCCCATCCGGGCGCAGGCGCGGCTGGAGGAGCGCGGCATCCTGGGCCTGGGCAGCGGGCGCAACGCGGACGCGGTGCTGCTGGCCGCCGCGCCCATGGTGTTCGGCGGGGGCTACGCGGTGCCGCTGCCCGCGCAGCTGCTCACCGGGCGCATCGTGCGCTTCGCCACCTGGGTGCGGGACCAGCTCCCCGCGGGCACGGGCGGCGACGACGTGGACGCCATCTTCTCGCAGGCCGCCGAGGTGTTCCTCTTCCGGGGCGCCACGGAGAACGGGCAGCTGCGCGGCCAGCTGGTGGCCACGGACAACGGCCGCGGCGTGCACGTCACCGCCACCGTCCGCCCGGAGCACGCGGGCACGCGCTTCCAGCTCGCCTTCACCCTGCCGCTGCGCGGCTGAAGTCAGTCCGCCTTGAGGCGCAGCACGTAGCCTTCGAGGAACACCGTGGGCAGGTCCAGGTCGCCTTCACCCTGCCGCTGCGCGGCTGAAGTCAGTCCGCCTTGAGGCGCAGCACGTAGCCTTCGAGGAACACCGTGGGCAGGTCCAGGTCGCCCACGGGTTCGCGCACGTAGCCGCGCCGCAGGTACATGCGCCCCACGCCCTCCACGCCCCGGCGGACGTGGAGGCACACGGTGTCCACGCCCCACTGGCGGGCCAGGGCCTCGGCGGCGTCCATGAGGGGCCGGGCCAGCCCGGTGCCATGGTGGCTCACGGCGGTGGCCAGGCCGCGCAGGTTGGCGGCGTTGGGCAGCCAGGCCTCGGAGCCGGGCGCGCCCGGCTTGAAGAGCGCGACGGTGCCCACCACCTGCCCGTCCACCTCGGCCACCAGCACGGTGGCGACCTCGCGCCGGGACGCGACGTCCCGCAGTTCGCGCTTGCGCTCGTCGTCATAGACGACGTCCGGATGCTTCTTCGCGTACTGGGTGAGGAAGGCCTCCACCAACAGGTCCCCCACCACCGCGTCATCCTCGGGCCGTGCCTCGCGCACGAGGGCCCGCTCCACGACATGCCGGGTGTCCATGAGCCGACTCTACGACTGGCCGCGCGCCCGCGCGATTTCACCCCTGCCAGCCCCGCTCATGTCTGCGTGCAGGCGGACACTGCGCCCGTGTCACCACGCGCCCAGGGTGCCAATCAGGTTGCCCGTCTTCGCGTCGAAGACATCCAGCCACACCCAATGCGGAACATAGACGCGCCCACCGTACTGCCGGATTCGGGATGTGCCCGAGCCGCTCTTCGAGTTGGGGATGGGGACGTCCCACCCCACGCGCCCCGTCCGCAGGTCCCTGCGAACGAGTTGCTCTCCGCCTTCCTTCAACGCGTAGACCATGAAGAGCGCGTCCTCGGAGAACTCGATGACGTCCACCGTGGACTCCTTCACGTTCCGGGGGTCCATGTCCGCGACGTTCTCCGTCCAGAGCGCGGGCTTCTCGCCCCGCCGGAACACCGACACCATGGGCACCCGGCTCCCGGGGTTGCGCTCTCCCAGCGCGACGTCCAGGTCCTCGAGTTTGTAGACGTGCTCCGCGCGGAAGCCAGGGACGGTGGGGAGGTTGCGCGGGCGCGCACACGGGACGTCGCTCTTCCTGAACGCCGGAAGGAAACAGGCGTGGTGGTTCCATTTGGCCAGCGCGCAGGCAGGCGGCGGCTCGATGGCGGGCCGGGCCGTCGCCGTCTTCGTGTTGAGCAGGAGGTTCTGCCCATCCACCACCTCGACCCAGACGGACTCGGTGTCCTCCTCGGGGATGCAGAGCCGGCCAGGCTTGTCCGAGAGCGCCACCCGCCCGAGCGCCTTGCCTGTCCCAGGCTCGAGCAGGTGCACCGCGCCCGGCTCACTCATCACCAGGCGGCCGCCCTGGTGAACGACGTGCACGGTGCCGGACAAGTCCGAGGCCGTCCCCTCCAGGTCCGCCTCCCAGAGCAGGTCGAACGATTTCCCATCGAACGCGGCGACCTGGTTGCGCGTCTCCGTCTTCCCGGCGACGGAGCTGAGGCGACGGATACGGCCGATGATGTCGTCCGTTCCATCGCCGTTGAGGTCCACGGCGAGGGGAACACCCTGGGAGTCCCATTGGAACTTCGCCTTCTCCACCACGAGAGGCGCCGCGACGACGGGAGACGGCCCCGGCCCGCGCGAGGGGATGGGCCCGTCGGTGAACTCCGTGGCGGAATTGACGCTGTAAAAGACCACGAGCCCCGCGATGAAACAGACCGCCAGGGCGCCTCCCACCACTAGGCCTGCCGAGTTCTGTCCCGCCTCCGTCGAGGCCGGCGCCTGATACTCGGGACGCGGCGCCTTCTCACCCTGCGTGTCGATGGAGGCGTTGCAGTAGCCACAGGTGTAGAGCACCCGGCCTTCCTCGAGGACGATGGGCGCATGACAACGAGGGCAGCGAGGCGACGTCGGGCGGGCACGAGCCATGCCCGATTTCTACCATCCGGCCCTGCACGGCGGCGTCAGAGATAGTTGCTGATGAACCACGGCAGCCGCTCACCCAGCTTCTGCAAAAGCCCACGCCGCTTCCACCCGCTCCAGTGGATTTCTCGAGAGTGGCGTATATCTTTCTCAAAAGACGCGGCGAGCTGCGCCGCCAGCGCCACGTCCTCCACCACCACCGAGCACTCCTCCAACGTCGTCAACGCCAGCGGGTCCAGGTTGGTGGAGCCCACGACGGACAGCGAATCATCCACCAGCATCGTCTTGGAGTGCATCATGGACAGCTCGTACTCCCAGATGCGCACGCCGCCTTCCAGCAAGCGCGCATAGGACGCCCGCTGCGCCGCGTGGACCGGCCCGACGTCGTGGTGCCGCCCGGGCACCAGCACCCGCACGTCCACGCCCTGCTTCACCTTCTCCAACAACATGTCGCTGATGGCGTCGGAGGGAATGAAGTACGAGTTGGCAATCCACAGCCGCTCCTCCGCCGCCGCGATGGTGAGCAGCGTCATCCGCCGCGCATCCGACAGGAAGCGGTTGTCCGTGCTGGCCACGAAGCCCGCGCGCGCGTCGCCCGCGTAGCGGGGCTCCGGGAAGTCCGTGGCCGGCAGGAAGTCTCCACCGGCCTCCTGCCAGTTCTGGGCGAAGGCGACCTGCATCTCCTTCACGGCCGGGCCCTCCACGCGGATGTTCATGTCGCGCCAGTACTCCGCGCTCTGCGCATTCCCCATCCAGCTCTTCCAGATGCCCCAGCCGCCGGTGATGCCCACCTCGCCATCCCGCACCACCATCTTCCGGTGGTTCCGCGCCCGGAGGCGGACCGCATCCAGGGCCGCGAAGTCGCCCTGGATGGGCCGGAAGTAGCGCGCGTCACAGCCGCTGGCCGCCAGCGCGGGAATCACCGCCTCGAAGTTGACGCTGCCCAGCGGGTCCACGAGCACGCGGCACGCCACCCCGGGCCGCCGCGCCGCCAACGCCCGCACCAGCCGGTCCGACGGCTCCCCGGGCCGCCAGATGTAGCTGGTGATGTGGATGCTGGAGTGCGCGGCGAGAATCTCCTCCTCGATGGCGTCGAAGATGAAGCCGTTCTCCACCAACTCCACGCGGTGGCCCGGCACCAGCGCCACGCCCAAGGACTGGAAGAACGCGAGCGAGCGCGCCTCCGGGCTGCTCCCCGGCAACGCGCGCAGCCGCAGGTCATGCCGGTGATTGGGAGCGGGACACCCGGCGGCAATCAACGCCACGGGCACGAGCCAGGCGAGCTTCACCGCCGGAAGCTAAGCGCCCCTGGCCCGCGGCGCACCTGCCGGTGTCTCACGGAAGACACCCCGGCACGCGCGGCCGGCACCGCTCCACCGTGGGGGTGGAAGCCCCCGCCCTGCGTGCGCACCTTCGGGACACACCGCGTGTCGCCATGCCCAACGTGCCCTCACACCGACGCTCCACCGCCGCGTGCACGCTGCTGCTGGGCTGCCTGCTGCCCGCATTGAGTCACGCGGTCGCCGCGGACGCCCCGCTGCGCGACGCGCCACCTGCTGAAACACCTCCCAGGGACCTGGACACGCCCGCCGCCCCCTCACCGGAGAGGGCGGCGGTGCCCACGTACATCGAACCGGAGGACGTCCCGCTCCCAAAGGGGGCCTGGGTGGCGCACGGCGGGCTCGCGCTGCTGCCCGTGGCCGGCGTCTGGGGCGCCAGCCGCGTGGGCGGGGACACGCGCGTGGGCGCCACGGCGGCGCAGACGGCGGCGGGGATGCTCCTGGGGGCCATGCCCTCGCGGCTCCTCTTCTTCCGCCCCTCGGCGCCCAGCCCGGGGCGGTGGATGGAGCTGGAGACCGTGGCCTTCGGCGGCGGCTTCGTGCTGACCCCGCCGCTGACGGCGCTCGGGACGTGGGGCCTGGGCGAGCTCGCCTTCGGCGAGAGCCACCACCCGGGCCGCGCCTACCTGGGCGCGCTCGGCGGCGCGGCCCTGGGCACGCTGTTGGGCGTCATCGTCCACGAGGCCCTGGTGAAGCTGTCCAAGCCCAGCGCCCGCTTGATGAGCGGCCGTCGGCTCATCGCCCTGGGATTCATCGGCGTGGGCGCGACGTTGGGCTATCAATGGGCAGGCGGCGGACCTCGCCCAGACGGACACACGCAATAGTTCCGCTGCGTCTGTTTAACACATACGCACGGTGCTTCGCCAAAAGCCCTTTCAGTCTCAGACGCAGCGCGTGTAACACGCGGCGCATTGTGATTGTCAGACCGGGGCTCCACACTCCGCCGCGCTGTATGGACACCGCTGCTGGAGAGACCGCCATGACTGCTCGCAAGCACCTCCGAATCGCCGTCGTCCTCACCGCCGCCGCCGCCGTGCTGGGCCTGGGAATCACCATGACGCCGGCCACGGCCGTCGCCGACGACTGCCAGCCGCCCTGCTGGAAGGACCCCTTCACCGGGAAGTTGATTTGCGGCACCCCGTGTCCGTAGTCCACGGACGCACGTGCTGAAACACCTGGGGCCTCCTGCCGCACCGCGCGGAGGAGGCCCCGTTTCATTCCCAGCCCTTGGGCCGCACCCGCGCGGTGTCAGTCCGTCCGCATGGCCTCCACGGGGTCCAGCTTCGCGGCGCGCGCGGCCGGGTAGATGCCGAACAGCAGGCCCACGCCGCTGCTCATGGCCAGCGACAGCACCACCGCCCAGGCCGGCACCTGCGCGGGCAGCCCCACCATCCACTTCGCCAGCTGCGCCAGGCCCATGCCCATGCCCACGCCCAGCACGCCCCCCACCAGCGACAGCACCACCGCCTCAATGGCGAACTGCGCGAGGATGCGCCGCTTCTTCGCCCCCAGCGCCTTGCGGATGCCAATCTCCCGGGTGCGCTCCGTCACCGCCACCAGCATGATGTTCAGGATGCCGATGCCGCCCACCAGCAGCGACAGCATGCACACGCCGAAGCTGGCCGCGGAGATCACCTTCGAGATGTTGTTGAACATCTCCGTGGCGCTCTCGTTGGAGAACACGAAGAAGTCATCCTCTTCCAGGGGCTTTAGATTGTGGCGCCGCCGCATCAGCAGCGTCACCTCGTCCTGCGCGCGCTGGAGCACCTCCGCCGACTGCGCCTGGATGCTCACCCGGTAGTTGCGCACCCCGAACAGCGCCTTGTAGACGGACAGCGGCATCATCACCTGGTTGTCCTGGCTGCCTCCGCCCATGAAGCTGCCGCGGCGCTTGAGCGTGCCAATCACCTGGAAGCTGCGCCCCAGGATGCGGATGTGCTGCCCCAGGGGCTGCACGCCCGGGAACAGCGTGTCCGCCAGGTCCTGGCCAATCACCGCCACGCGGCGGCCATCCAGGTACTCCGCGTCCGTGAAGGGCCGCCCGAACTCCACCACCACGGAGTTCGTCTGGAAGTACTCCGGCGTGCCGGCCCACACCGTCACGTTGGGGCGCGACTCGCGCTGCTGCGTGGACACCTTCTGTCCACCCTTGGAGTCCTCCGCCGCCGCCAGCAGCACCGACGGCTGCAGCCGGATGGCCTCCAGGTCGCCCTCGTGCAGCCGGGGCCGCCGCGCCAGCTCCGCCAGGGACAGGTTTCCGCCGAAGGGCAGCCGCTGCACCTGGAAGCAGTCGGAGCCCAGCTCGGACATGCTCTCATTCACCTGGATGCGCAGGCCCTCGATGAGCCCCATCATCGACACCACCGTGGTGGCGCCAATGACGATGCCCAGCAGCGTCAGGAAGGAGCGCAGCAGGTTGGAACGGAACGTTCCGAACGCCAGCCGCAGGGTGTCCCAGATTGCCATCATCGCCGCCGTCTCCCGTCCGTCACTCGTGGCGAAGCGCTTCCACCGGATCCAGGTTCGCCGCCCGCGCCGCCGGCCAGATGCCGAACAGCAGCCCCACCATCGCCGCGAACCCCACGCCGGCCACCACCGTCAGCGGCTCCACCGCCGCCGCCAATGGCGTAATCAAGGACACGATGCGCGCCAGCCCCAGGCCCACCACCGTCCCCAGGGTGCCGCCCAGGGCGGACACGCACGAGGCCTCCATCAGGAACTGGAGGATGATGGTGCGCTTCCTGGCGCCCAGCGCCCGCCGGACGCCAATCTCCCGCGTCCGCTCGCGCACCGACACCAGCATGATGTTCATGATGCCGATGCCCCCCACCAGCAGCGTGATGAGGCCCACGCCCGTGGCCGCGCCGTAGAGCGCCCCGGTGAGCTGCGCGTACATGTTGGCCAGCTGGTCTGGCCGGTTGATGGCGAAGTCGTCCGGCAGTCCCGGCGGCGTGTTGCGCTCCCGGCGGAGCACCGCGGTGAGCTTGTCCACCACCGCCGGCGCATGCTCCGGCGACGTGACGGCCACCGCGATGTTGGGCGAGCGCTTCTTGCCGTACTGCGCCAGGAAGGTGCGGAAGGGCACCATCACCACCAGGTCCTGGTTCTCTCCCAGGATGGTGCCCTTGGCCTCCAACGTCCCCACCACGCGGAAGGGCTTGCCCTCGAAGAGGATGCGCTGCCCCACCGGGTTCACGCCGGGGAAGAGCGAGCGCACGAGCTCCGCGCCGATGACGGCCACCTGCGCCCGGTTGTCCACGTCCGCGTGGGTGAGGAAGCGGCCCCGCTCCAGAATGAACGAGCTCACCGTGGCGTAGTCCGGCGTGGTGCCCACCAGCACCACCGAACCGATTTTCCGGTCCAGGAAGCGGGCCTCCACGCGCTCGAAGAAGAGCGGCGCCGCGGCCAGCACGTGCTCGGACGCGTTGAGGATGGGCGGCACCAGGTCCGCGCTCAGGTCCTTGCGGTTGCGGTACGTCCACCAGTCGCCGTTGAGCGTCCAGGGGAACTTCGAGATTTGGAGCGTGTTGGCGCCAATGCTCGAAAGCTGGTCCTCGAAGGAGCGGTTGATGCCCTGGATGATGCCGACAATGGCCAGCAGCGTACACACGCCCACGCCAATGCCCACCGTCGTCAGCACGGTCCGCAGGCGGTTGGAACGCAACGAGAACAGCGCGATGCGCGCCCCCTCCCACACATCGACCCGGATACTCACGTCAGGTTCTCTCCGCTGCGTTGCACGTCGCGCTGGTTGCTACGCGCCCCGGAACGGGTGATTGCACGCGACATTCCCTCGGCGCAAACCCAGCGTGCTGGAAATCCGTCCGGGAGCCCAGGCTTCCGCACTGCGTGTGGACCGGAGTCACACGGAGCTCGGCACGCGACGATGCAGGAGGTCGAAGCTGGCTCGGCACGCAGCCCAGCCGTCCCTCCCGGAAAGGCGTCTGCCTCAACACTTGAGTGAATCCGTCATGACGGATGAAGCGCGCGCCGCCGAGCCAATTTAATCCGATATAACGGATGAATGTCCGCATCCTGAGTCTTTTGAATCCGTTATAAAGGACTATATGGGGGTCCCTCTCCAGGCGCAGAGCAGGAGGGAAAGGTCTGATGCCGTTGGCCAGCGTTCCTCGATGACGTGCGACCCATGGGCAGTGCTCGCCGCTGGTGGCTGCGGCGACTCGGACAACCCCTGTAGGACAAGACCATCGCCGTGCTCAAAACGGATTGCACCGTCCGCCTCGCGCCCACCTTCGGCTTCGCTCCGATGAAGATGGACCTCGGCGGCATCACCCGCACCACGACGTGGGAAGGGTACGAGGCCGGTGGAGCAGTCGACTGGGATGCGCTCCTCCGGAGCTTCGGATGAAGCGCGCTGACGTCGCCCGGATGACCTCGCTCGAACGAAAGGCGCTCATGGAAGAGCTCGCCGCGATGGTCGCCAGCGGGGAGCTCAGTCTCGGAGACGCCTCGCGAATCCTTCGCGGCACGATGCTGGGAATGGACCGGAAGACCTTCGCGCACGCGGTGAAGCTCTCCACCAGCGTCGTCGCGAAGCTCGAGGACGAGCCAGACGCGAACCCGACGCTCGAGACGCTCAACAAAGTCTTCGCGCCGTTCGGAGGAAAGGTCGCGTTGACGTTCCCCCGCCTCGAGGAGCCACCTCCCCTCGATGATGCGGAGAAGCAGCGTCGAGCGATGCTCCGCGCCGCGCTCGCGAAGAGCAAGCGGCAGCGGCGGCGCTCGACAGCACGGTAAGCCGCTCGACAGCGGGGCATGACGTGCTTGCCCGGTGAGGGGTTTCTCCTGGCGGCGGGGGCCCCGTCCAGGGACCGGGCCAGTGGTCTTCTGATAGGAGCATCCCCACCTTCCCCCGGCACCCCGTCCATGTCCTGGGAGCCACCGCGACACATGGC
>NZ_JABXEO010000144.1:0-9812 GCF_013372585.1 Myxococcus sp. AM010 | reverse complement strand
CGGGTTCGGCGGGCGGGGTGGGGCGCAGCGCCACCACCAGGGCCGCGCCAAGGCCCACCAGCAGCGCGCCGCCGCCGAGCAGCATCCCCAGCGGCTTGCGGCCGCCCTTGCCCGGCGCCTCCTCCACGGAGATGTCCAGCGCCACGGTGGCGGGACCGGAGCCCGCCGCGCCGTGGGGACCGCTGATGGGGCCGCTGCCACTGGCGCCGCCGACGCCGCTGACGCCGGCGAAGCGCGCGCCACTGAAGGCGCCGCTGACGCCCACCGTGGACAGGGTGCGGCGCATGGCCTCCATCACCTCGTCCATGGACTGGTAGCGCTCCGGTGGCGTCTTGGCCAGGCACTTCATCACCAGGGCCTCCACCTCTCCGGGGATGCCATGGTTGGGGTAGAGCGAGCCGAAGGCGGGCGGCAATTCGTTGATGTGCTTGACGATGACGTCGATGCTCTGCGCGGCCAGGAAGGGCGGCCGCCCCATCAGCATCTGATAGAGCACCACGCCCAGGCTGTACACGTCACTGCGCGGGTCGGCGATGTTGCGCGCCTGCTCAGGCGCCATGTACTGCGGCGAGCCCAGGATGATGCCCGCCTGGGTAATGGACGTGTCCTGCGGCACGGGCGCCGCGTCGCCGATGAAGGACTTCACCAGGCCGAAGTCGAGCACCTTCACCACGTCGTGGTCCGTCTCCTGGTTGAGGACCATGACGTTGGCGGGCTTGAGGTCGCGGTGGATGAGGCCGACCTTGTGCGCCTCGCGCAGCGAGCGGGCGATCTGCTGGGTGATGTTGAGCGCGCGCGGCCACGGCAGCGGGCCCATCTGCGTGAGGAGCTGGCCCAGCGTCAGCCCCTCCAGGTATTCCATGGCGATGTAGTAGATGCCGTCGTCCGTCTTGCCGTAGTCGATGACGGTGACGGTGTTCGGGTGGCGCAGCTTCGAGGTGACGCTGGCCTCCAGGAAGAAGCGCTTCTGGAAGCCCGGGTCCTTGCCCTCGCCGTACTGGGGGTTGAGCACCTTGAGCGCCACCAGCCGGTCCAGCGGTGACTGCACGGCCTTGTAGACGCGGCCCATGCCTCCGACACCGAGCGTCTCCAGGATGCGGAAGCGCTCGTTCAGGACCCGGCCCAGCATGGGGTCCGCGACGTCGGGTGGGGCGCCATTCGTCGGGGCGTTGCTCTCCATCATGACTGCCCCCACCGACCGGTGAGGCACGTGACACGCCGGTCGAACATGAGGGCAGATGCTAGCACTGCAATCCTCCACCTCCCAAGCGACCTGCCGGGTTGGCGCAGTGCGCCACCGGCCGAGAATCCGGCTCGGGCGCGACAACGTTTCACAGGTGACACACGTGAGACGTTGCGTGACGGGGAGTCCGGTGAAAGCCCGGCCCCCGCGCGCTGCCGGATGCTACGGACACGTAGCGCGGCGGTGGCCGCGTTAGGGTGCGGCCCCGTATGAATGCCCGCCTGTCCGAGCTGCTCTCCGGTGCGCCGCCCTACCCCCGCCGCGTCGTGTGCCTCACCGAGGAGACGACGGAGGTGCTCTACCGCCTGGGCGCGGAGGACCTGGTGGTGGGCGTGTCCGGCTTCACCGTGCGCCCGCCCCAGGCGCGCAAGAAGCCGCGGGTCAGCTCGTTCCTGGACGCGAACTTCGAGCGCATCCTGGAGCTGAAGCCAGACCTGGTGCTGGGCTTCTCCGACTTGCAGGCGGACATCGGCCGCGAGCTGGCGAAGCGGGGCGTGCCCGTCTACCTGTTCAACCAGCGCTCGCTCGCCGAAATCCTCCAGTCGGTGCGGCTGACGGGCGCGCTGGTGGGACGGCCCGAGGCCGCGGAGGCGCTGGCCACCGAGCTCACCGCGAACCTGGCGCGGCACGCGGACGCGGCGGAGTCGCTGCCACGCCGGCCGCGCATCTTCTTCGAGGAGTGGCACGAGCCGCTCATCTCCGGCATCCGCTGGTGTTCGGAGCTGGTGGAGCTGGTGGGCGGCGTGGACGTGTGCCGGGAGTCGCGCGCGTCGCAGGGGGCGCAGGGCCGCATCTTCGCGCCGGAGGAGGTGGCGCGGCGCGACCCGGAGGGCGTCATCGCCAGCTGGTGCGGGCGCAAGGCGAAGCGGGAGAAAATCGTCGCCCGCCCCGGGTGGGCCGGGGTCCGGGCGGTGGTGGAGGACCAGCTCTACGAGGTGAAGAGCTCGCTCATCCTCCAGCCGGGGCCGGCCGCCCTGTCGGACGGCGTGGACCGGCTGGCGAGAATCGTCGCGGCGGTGGCGCGGGGCGAGAAGCTGCCGCCCCTGCGCGACGGGGAGCTGCGCTCCGCGGGGGCCTAGAAGTCCTTCACTCGGTCGGCCAACGCCGAGTCCTCGACGAAGGCGTTGGAGTTGCCCTGGATGGTGGCGATGCGGCGGTTGCGCTCGACCTCGGCGGAGTCCACCGTGTCGAGCTTGTTCCACGCCTTTAGCACCGCCTCCTCGTCGTTGGAGATGGACTTGTTGTAGGTGGCGGAGAAGTAGAACATCGCCCGCGCCACGTTGCCCTTGTGGGAGTCGGGCGGCTCGAACACCATGTTGCCCCGGGCGTCGGTGCCGAACTTCGCGCCGTTCTGGCTCCACCGCTCGTTCACCACCACCCCGAACGGGAAGCTGCCGCGCCGGGAGTTGGCCTTGCTGTCGGTGGGGTAGAGGTGGTGCAGGTCGCTCTTGGCCGAACCCGTGGCGCCCTTCGACTGCGGCCAGGTGTGCTCGGTGTTCATCACCGAGTTGTTGGGAATCTTGCCGCCTTTGACTTCGGCGCCCGTGTAGACGCAGACGACGTTGCCGCTCTCGTTCACGTCCAGGCTGGAGAACATCAGCCGGCGGGCCTCGTTGTAGCTGACGGTCCGCTTGCCGGAGGAGTAGTCCTGGAGCGCGTCCAGCAGCGCGCCGTCGCGCAGGCCCTCGAAGAGGCCACCTTCGGGCTCCTCCGGCTCCTCGGGCCCCGTCACCGGCGTCTCGGGGGTGATGTCCAGGCCCCACGACTTCAGCGTGCCGGTGTCGCCGCGCGCCGCGTCCTGCACCTCCAGCGTCCAGGTGCCCTTCGTGGGCTCGCCCTTGAACGCGGACAAATCAAAGGCGCCCGTCAGGTCATCCGCCGAACCGCCCTTGCGGTCCGACACCACCGCGCTCTTGCCGGACGGCGAGGTCAGCGTCACCTTCAGGTCGCCCCGGTAGGTGTGCTCGATGTCCAGGCTGAGCTTGAGCGACTCCACCGTGGCGTCCTCGGGGACGTCGAGGGTGCTCTCGATGGTGGTGTGGTCCTTGATGTCGGCGTTGGGCGTCGTGCTGTGGACCAGCGACGCCGCCCTTGTGCCGACCGCGGCCTTCAGGTGGGAGGCCGCCGCCTGCGTCGCGGTGGGCGTTTGGGGAACGAAGACCGCGCCGAGCTTCGTCAGCATCGAGGGCGTTGCGCCCTCGAGTCCCGGCCGCGCGGGCTGGAACGAGCTGGTGGCCGCGGTGGAGGTCGTCCGGGGAGCGGACGCCGTCTCACGGGCGGTTTCGGTGGTCGGGCGAGCGAGGAGGGGCGAGCGGCGGGGGCCGACGACGCTGGTCATGCCGTCATTATCCACCCGGTGGGCTTCGCGGTTGCTTCCTCCATGTATATTTTTGACGCGACCGTGAAAACGGGAAATCCCGCGATGTAACAGAGCGCGGCATTGTCCAGGGGGCAATGGCGCGGCTCATGACAGGATGCCTTGCGTGCCGCTTTCGCTGCCTGCGCTGCTCGTTGCCATGTCTCTCGCGGCCGCGCCTTCCACGTCGGAAGCGTCGCCTGACGCGCCGGCGAAGGGGCCCGCGTCGGCCATCGAGAACTACGAGGACGCGCTGATTGATGAGGCCCTGGCCCGGCACGGGCGGGTGCTGGAGCCGGCGCCGGAGGGCAAGCTTCTGGAAGAGGTGTTGGTGGCCACCGAGGACGTGGTGGCCGAAATCGACCCCTTCCCCGACTTCCTCAACATCTTCCATGCCCGGACGCGGGACGACGTCGTCCGGCGCGAGGTGCTGCTCCAGGTGGGGGCGCCGTACTCGGACGCGCTCGCCCAGGAGACGGCGCGCAACCTGCGCGGGCTGCGCCTGTTCTCCATGGTCCGCCTGGTGGCGGTGAAGGGCCGCGCGCCGGGCTCGGTGGCGGTGATGGCCGTCACCAAGGACATCTGGTCGCTGCGGCTCAACAGTGACTTCGCGGCGGTGGGCTCGCTGCTCCAGTACCTGAAGCTGCAGGGCACGGAGCAGAACTTCCTGGGGCGCGGCAAGCGCATCGCCGTGGACTTCGTGCTGCGGCAGGACACCCTCAGCCTGGGGCAGAGCTACACGGACCCGCGCGTGCTGGGCAGCCGCTGGTCGCTGAGTGAGTCCATCGCCGTCATCCAGGGGCGTGAGACGGGCAAGACGGAGGGCTCGCGCGGCAGCCTCGCGATGAGCCGGCCGTTGTATTCGCTGTCCACGCCCTGGAGCGCCAGCGCCTCCGTGGCCTGGAACGTGGAGACGAACCGCGTCTACCGGGGCGCGTCCATCTGGCAGTTGCCCTTCCCCGGCGGGCCCGCGGTGCCCTACGTCTACCGGACCGAAGAGGTGGTGGGCGGCGTCTCGTACACGCGCTCGCTGGGCACCCGCTACAAGTGGAACGTGGGCGGCACGGTGGGGGCCTACCATTACGCCTACGGCGCGCCGCTGGCGTCCGGCCTCTCTCCAGCGCAGTCGGAGTGGTTCAACCGCAACTACCTGCCGCGCGCGGAGGACGCGGGCTATATCGGGCTGAGCCTGCGCGCCTTCGACGCGCGCTACGAGGTGCTGCGGGACGTGGACTCGTACGTCCTGGCCGAGGACTTCCAGATGGGGCACTGGCTGGCGGCCACCCTGCGCTACGCGCCGCCCGTGTTCGGCGAGCAGAGCCACTTCGTGGAGGGCGGGCTGGCGCTGCGCTACCGCCTGCGGCTGGGGGACACGCTCACCACCGCCTCCATGTCGGGCGCCATCCGCCGTCCGCTGGGGCCTCAGGGTGCGTGGACCAACCGGCGCTGGGCGGCGGAGCTGATTGAGGTGTCGCCCAAGGTGCTGGGCGGGCGCTTCGTGGCGCGCGGGCTGCTGGACGTGAATATCGACGACTTGTTCGACCGCATCCACCTGCTGGGCGGCGCCAATGGCCTGCGCGGCGCGGGCGCGGATGCGTACTCCGGCCGGCGGCTCCTGCTCTTCAACCTGGAGTACCGGAGCCGCCCCATCGTCGTGAAGACGGTGCACCTGGGCGGCGTGCTCTTCTGGGACTCGGGCAGCGCGTTCAATGACCGGCCCGCCATGGTGCACACGGTGGGCATGGGCCTGCGGCTGCTCTTCCCGCAGTTCAACGTCCTGCCCTTCCGCGTGGACTTCGGCTACGTGCTCAATGACGCCCGGCCGCCGCCAGGCAGCCGCTTCTCCTTCGCGGGCGGACAGATGACGGACGTGCGGCCCAACTTCATGGAGACGCCGCTGTAGCGCGCGGCGCGGCTCATGGGGGCTCGGTGCGCAACAGCTCCCGGAACAGCACCTGGGCCGCGTCCCGGAACAAGTCCCCGGACGCGAGCAGCCCGCCGCAGTGGTGGGGCTCGCGCGCCAGCGTCAGCGCCACCGTCTTCTTCAGCACCGCGTCCCAGAAGGGCTCCGAGTCCTGGGGCAGCAGGAACTCGCGAATCACCTGCCGAGGCCAGGGGAGCACCGTCGTCGGGTCCGCGTCGCTCAGGGAGGTGAAGCAGTCCAGGTCCACGTCCAGCAGCACCCGTCCGGCCGCGTCCAGCACGTCGCGCACGGCGTCGCCGGGGGCAGGGCGGCTGTAGGCCTCCGCGGCCCGGTCCACGGTGGACACGGCCACCAGCCGGTGGGGCCGGCCCCGGCTGTCCACGTAGGTGTCCCCCGTGAAGGCGCCCCGGGGGCGGGCGCGGGCAATCAGCAGCGCGTCTCCCACCAGCCCCGCCTCCATGGCCGCGAGGATGTGGTCGTAGTTGCGCACATCCAGCGCCCAGCGGGCATGCTCGTCCAGCGCGCGCAGCCCGGCCGCCCGGTCCGGCACGGCCGCGGGGGCCCGGGGCACCACGGTGTCCAGGTGCCGGTCCAGCGTCACCAGCAGGGCGGGGCCCTCCGCGTCACCCAGGGCGCAGGTCCAGGCGGGGAGGGCGAGCCGGTGCGGGTCGAACACGTAGGCGTCCTTCGGGCCCCGCCCGCCGCCCAGGCCCAGCCGGATGACTCCGGCCAGGCGCAGGTGCCGCGGGGCGTCGTCTTCCGTTTCCATGGCGTCGGGAATCCTCCAGCAGCCCAGGCGTTTGCTCCGGCCGCGAGGCCGCCGAGTGTAGGCTGCTCCGCGCACCTTTCCACGAAAGGAGCCCCGCCCTCCCCGCGGGGACTCGACGACGCATGCGCCACGTCCTCACCGCCGCGCTCCTGCTAGCGAGCGCTTCGTCCTCCGCCCAGGAACTCAAGCCCCTCACCATGTCCCAGACGCAGCGGAAGCAAGACCCCTTCCTGCGCCAGTTCTCGGAGACGCGCCGCTTCATGAGCGGCCGGCCCGGCGGCGTGCGCATCTCCCCCGACGAGAAGAGCGTCCTCTTCCTGCGCACCCAGCCCACGTCCAACGTGCAGACGCTCTACGCGTTCGACGTGGAGAGCGGGCAGACGCGGGAGCTGCTCACCCCAGAGGCCATCCTCAAGGGCGCCGAGGAGACGCTCACCCCCGAGGAGAAGGCCCGCCGGGAGCGCATGCGCGTCAGCGCCCGGGGCTTCACCAGCTACCAGGTGTCCGAGGACGGCGCCCGGCTGCTGGTGCCCCTGTCCGGCCGCCTCTACGTGGTGGAGCGCGCCAGCGGCAAGGTGACGGAGCTGAAGACGGGCCCCGGCACGTTGGACCCGCGCTTCTCCCCGGACGGCAAGCAGGTGGCCTACGTGCGGGAGCACGACGTGTACCGCATCGACGTGGCCGCCAACCGCGAGCAGCGCGTCACCAAGGGCGGCACCGAGGCGAAGTCGCACGGCGTGGCCGAGTTCGTCGCCCAGGAGGAGATGGGGCGCTTCACCGGCTACTGGTGGAGCCCGGACGCGAAGTCCGTCGCGTACACGGAGGCGGACACGACGGACGTGGAGAAGCTCACCATCGTCGACGTCATGCACCCCGAGCGCGGCGGCGAGGACTTCGCGTACCCGCGCCCCGGCAAGGCCAACGCGAAGGTGCGGCTGGGCATCACCCCCGTCACCGGCGGGCGCACCGTGTGGGCGAAGTGGGACGCGGCGAAGTACCCGTACCTGGCCACCGTGACGTGGCCCAAGGGCGGCCCGCTCACCGTGCTGGTGCAGAACCGGGAGCAGACGGAGCAGCAGCTGCTCGCGGTGGACCCGCGCACGGGCAAGTCGCGTGAGCTGCTGACGGAGAAGGACGACGCCTGGCTCAACCTGGAGCAGGCCTTCCCGCTGTGGCTGGAGGATGGCAGCGGCTTCCTCTGGTACACCGAGCGCAACGGCGGCCCGGAGGTGGAGCTGCGCAAGGCGGACGGCTCGCTGGCGCGCACCGTGGTGAAGCCGGACGCGGGCTTCCGCTCGCTGGCGCGCTACCTCCACCAGGACGGCACGCTCTACTTCAACGGCGGCCCCAACCCCACGCAGAGCCACCTGTGGCGCGTGAAGGCCGGCGGCGCCCCGGAGAAGGTGACGGCGGGGCTCGACATCGAGTCGGGCGCGGTGTCCAAGAGCGGCGGGCTGGCGGTGGTGCATGGGCAGGGCCTCAAGGCCATGCCCAAGGTGCTGGTGGTGCGCGCGGACGGCACGCGCGTGGGCGAGCTGCCCTCGGTGGCGCAGGAGCCGCCCTACACGCCCAGCGTGGAGCAGCGGCAGGTGGGCCCCGAGCGCTTCTGGACGTCCCTGGTGCGCCCGCGCGACTTCAAGCCAGGCAAGAAGCTGCCCGTCATCGTCGAGGTGTACGGCGGCCCCACCACCACCGTGGTCCACAAGAGCATGGCCGCGCACCTGATGTCGCAGTGGGTGGCGGACCAGGGCTTCCTCGTGGTGAAGATTGACGGCCGCGGCACCCCGCTGCGCGGCGCGAAGTGGGAGCGCGAGGTGAAGGGCGACTTCTCCGGCGTCACGCTGGAGGACCAGGTCGCCGCGCTCAAGGCGCTGGCCAAGGAAGTCCCGGAGCTTGATTTGTCCCGCGTGGGCATCTCCGGCTGGAGCTTCGGCGGCTACATGTCCGCGCTGGCCGTGCTCAAGCGCCCGGACGTCTTCAAGGCCGGCGTGGCCGGCGCCCCGGTGGTGGACTGGCTGGACTACGACACCCACTACACCGAGCGCTACCTGGGCGTGCCGCAGCAGCGCCCGGAGGCCTACGAGAAGAGCTCGCTCTTGACGTACGCGAAGCAGGACAAGCCCATGGGCAAGCTGCTGCTCATCCACGGCACCGCGGACGACAACGTCTACTTCTTCCACACGCTGAAGCTGAGTGACGCGCTCTTCCGCGCCGGCAAGCCGCACGACCTGCTGCCGCTGAGCGGCCTGACGCACATGGTGCCCGACCCGCTCGTCACCGAGCGCCAGTGGGAGCGCGTCATGGACCACTTCAAGCGCCACCTGTAGGCCGCGCGGCCCCCCAGGGCTTGGAAAACGAGAGGCCCGGTCCCCAGGTGGTGGGGCCGGGCCTCTTGTCATCGGCCAGTCCGGACGGAGTGGCTGACGGACGCGTTAGCTTGCGGCGCGGACGTTCTGCGCCTGCAGGCCCTTGGGGCCACGGGTGACCTCGAACTCCACCTTCTGACCCTCTTGGAGGGTGCGGAAGCCGTCCATGTTGATGGCGGTGTGGTGGCAGAACACGTCCTCACCACCGCCGTCCTGGGTGAGGAAGCCAAAGCCCTTCGCGTCGTTGAACCACTTCACGGTACCGGTTGCCATTGCACGTCCTTCAGTCTTGCGGGGCGGCGCGAGGAGAGCCGCCCGTTCTTCCCGCCCCCCGACAACCGGGAGACACTCCCAGTTGTAGTGAAACGGCCGGCTGGAAGTCCAGCCGGCCGCCCGGAATGCAAGTCTCGCCCGGCTACCGGGCCTGAAGTCAGACGTCCAGGAGCAGCCGCTCCGGGTCCTCGATGCACTCCTTCACGCGCACCAGGAACTGCACGGCCTCGCGGCCGTCGACCAGCCGGTGGTCGTAGGTGAGCGCGACGAACATGATGGGCCGAATCACGACCTGGCCGTCGCGGGCCACGGGGCGCTCGACGATGTTGTGCATGCCCAGGATGCCCGTCTGCGGCGGGTTGAGGATGGGCGTGGACAGCATGGAGCCGAAGATGCCGCCGTTGGTGATGGTGAAGGTGCCACCCTGGAGGTCGGCCAGGGCCAGCTTGTTGTTGCGCGCCTTGCTGCCCAGCTCGCCCACGGACTTCTCCAGCTCCGCCAGGCCCTGCTTGTCCGCGTTGCGCACCACCGGCACCACCAGGCCGCGGCTGCCGCTGACGGCCACGCCGATGTCGTAGTAGTGCTTGAAGATGACGTCCTCGCCGTCAATCTCCGCGTTGATTTGCGGGAAGGCCTTGAGGGCCTCGACGGAGGCGCGGATGAAGAAGCTCATGAAGCCCAGCTTCACGCCGTGCTTCTGCTGGAACTTCTCGTTGTACTTCTTGCGCAGGGCCATCACCTCGCCCATGTCCACCTCGTTGAAGGTGGTGAGCATGGCGGCGGTGGACTGGGCCTGGATGAGGCGCTCGGCCACGCGCTTGCGCAGCGGCGTCATCCGCACGCGCTCCTCGCGGGCGGCGTTCGGGCGGGGACCGGTGGGC
>NZ_JABXEO010000143.1:0-9921 GCF_013372585.1 Myxococcus sp. AM010 | reverse complement strand
CCGCCCCCACCCCCATGGCCCTCAAGTGGTGCGCCACCTGGTTGGCCCTCGCCTCAAGCTCCCGGTACGTCAGCCGCTCCGTCTCGAACGCCACCGCCACCGCGTCCGGCGTCCGCTCCACCTGCGCCTCCATCAGCGCGTGAATCGTCGCCTCCGACGCGGGCGCAAGCTCCCGCCCCTGGAAGCCCTTCAGCACTTGCTGCTGCTCGTCCTCGGGCAGCAGCGGCAGGGCATGGATGCGCGTCCGCGGATCACGCACGACGGCCTCCAACAGCGTGTGGAAGTGACGCGTCAGCCGCTGCGCCGCTTCAGGCGTGAAGAGGTCGAGGCTGAACTCCAGCGCCCCCTCCAAGCCGCCGTCCCCCTGGTCCATCATCGACAGGGTGAGGTCGAGTCGCGCCGTCTCCGTGGTGGACCGCAGCGGCTCCACCGTCACGTCCGGCAGCGACGGCGGCTGCATGGGCGCGTTCTGCAAGGCGAACATCACCTGGATGAGCGGCGACCTGCCGCCGCCGCGCTCGCCACCAACGGCCTCGACCAGCCGGTCGAACGGCACGTCCTGGCGCACGTAGGCCGCCAGCGACTCCTCGCGCACGCGCGACACCAGCTCCGCGAAGGTCGGGGCTCCGTCCAGCCGCGCCCGCAGGGCCAGCGTGTTGACGAAGAAGCCCACCAGCGGCTCCAGCTCGGACTGCGTGCGGTGGGCAATGGGGCTGCCCACGCAGAAGTCCCTCTGGCCCGAGTACCGGGAGAGCAGGACCTCAAAGGCCGCGAGCAGCACCATGAAGAGCGTGGCCCCCTGCTCACGCGCCACCTGCTCCAGCGCCTCCACCAGCTCCGGCGACACCGTGAAGAACTGGCTCGCGCCTCGAACCGTGCGGGTCGTGGGCCGGCCCAGGTCGCCGTTCAACTCCAGCGCGGGCACGCCCTTGAGGTGGCGCTTCAGCTCGTCGAGCTGCGTCTGGATTCCCTGCGACTGCACCCACTGACGCTGCCACGCGGCGAAGTCCGCGTACTGCACGGCCAGGGGCGGCAGGGGAGACGGCTGCCCCTCACTGAACGCGGCGTAGAGCGCGGCGACCTCGCGCACCAGCACCCCCAGGGACCAGCCGTCCGAGGCGATGTGATGCAGGCACAGCAGCAACACGTGTTCCTCCGCGTCCAGCCGGAGCAGCACCGTGCGGAGCAGCGGCCCCACGGCCAGGTTGAACGGGAAGTGGGCTTCCTCCGTCATCCGGTGCCGCACGCGCGCCTCGCGAGCCGGCCCCTTCAGCGCGGACAGGTCCTCCACGGGCAGGTCCCAGACCTCCGGCGCCGGCTGGACCTGCTGCGTCGGCAGGCCCTCCGTCGCGGTGAAGGCGGTGCGCAACACCTCATGCCGCTTCACGACTTCAGCGAAGGTGCGTCGCAGCACGTCCACGTCCAGCGCTCCCGACAGCTTCAGGGCGAAGGGCACGTTGTAGACGGCCTGGCCCTTCTGGAGCTGCGACAGGAACCACAGGCGCTGCTGCGAGAAGGACAAGGGCAGCGCCGCTTCCCGGGGCACGGGGAGCAGCGGCGGCATCGCCGCGCGCGAGGCCTGCATCATCAGCGCCTCGACGCGCTCCGCCAGTCCCGCCAGCGTGGGGGCCTCGAACATCGTCCGCAGCGGGACCTCCACGCCAAGCGCCGCGCGGATGCGCGTCACCAACTGCGTGGCCAGGAGCGAATGGCCTCCCAGCTCGAAGAAGTCGTCCTGAGGTCGCACGCGTTCGACGCGCAGCACCTCCCGGAACAGCGTCGCCAGTTGCTGCTGGAGCAGGGGCAGCCCCGCCGCCTGCGTGTCCTCGGCGGGCGACAGGTCCGGCGCCGGGAGCGCCTTGCGGTCCACCTTGCCGTTCGGCGACAGGGGCAGGGTGCTCAGCGCGACCACGGCGTTGGGCACCATGTACTCGGGGAGCCGCTGGCGCAGATGCTCCCGAAGGGACGGGGTGTCCACGTCCTCCGGCGTCACGTAGGCCACCAGCCGCCGGTCGCCAGGGAGGTCCTCGCGCACCACGGCAATGGCCGTCTCCACCGCGGCGTGGGTCCGCAGGGCGACTTCAAGCTCCCCCAGCTCGATGCGGAAGCCGCGCAGCTTCACCTGGAAGTCCACGCGTCCCAGGAACTGGAGCGTGCCGTCCGCCTGCCAGCGCGCGCGGTCACCCGACCGGTACAGCCGGGCGCCCGGAGGCCCGAAGGGATGGGGCACGAAGCGCTCGGCGGTCAGCGCGGGCTGGCCCAGGTATCCCCGGGCCAGGCCGTCACCGCCGATGAACACCTCGCCCGGAACTCCCACGGGCACGGCCCGCATGTCGGGGGCCAGCACGTACACCTGGGTGTTCGCGATGGGGCGGCCGATGGAGACGGAGTCACCCACGGCGTCGCCCGGCGACATCCGGTGGCACGCGGTGAAGGTGGTGCCCTCCGTGGGGCCATAGCCATTCACCAAGCCCACGCCCTGCGCCAGCCGTTCACGGACGCGAGGCGCCGGCAGCACATCACCGCCCGCGAGGAGCTGACGCACCTTGCCCAGGGCCTCCGGCTGGTGCTGCTGCATCTGGTCGAAGAGCGCGGCCGTCAGCCAGAGCACGGAGACCTGATGCCGTCGCAGGGCCTGTCCCAGCTCGGCCAGGTCTGGCGTCCGCTGGGGATGGAGCACCAGGCGCGCCCCGTGCAGCAGCGCGCCCCAAATCTCCAGGGTGGACGCGTCGAAGGCCAGGGGCGCCAGTTGCAGCACCACCTCCGACGGCCCCAGGTCCACGAAGTGTGCGCCGATGAGCAGGCGCACCACGCCCCGGTGCGGAATGGCCACGCCCTTGGGCGTCCCCGTCGAGCCGGAGGTGTAGGTGATGTACGCGAGCTGGTCCGCTCCCACGAGCCCGCCCGTCACGGGCGTCGACGGCTGGCGCTCAATCCGCGCCCATTCGTCATCCAGAATCACGATGAGCTGCGAACCCGTGGGCAGCTCCTCCTCCAACGCGGACTCGGTGAGGATGGCGGCCACCCCCGAGTCCTCGGCCATGAAGGTCAGCCGCTGCGCGGGGTACGACGCGTCCAGCGGCACGTAGGCGCCGCCCGCCTTGAGGATGCCCAGCAGGCCCACCAGCAGGTCCAGCCCTCGGTGCAGGAAGACGCCCACGCGGGATTCGGCGCCCAACCCCAGCGAGCGCAGGTGGTGCGCGAGCTGGTTGGACCGCGCATCCAGCTCCGCGTACGTGAGCGTGCGTCCGTCATGCTCCACGGCGATGGTGAACGGCGTCCGCAGCGCCTGGGCCGCGAAGAGCGACGGCACCGTCGCGTCCACGGGGTAGGCGACCTGAGTGGCATTCCAGGTCGAGAGGACCTGCTGCCGCTCCCGGGCGTCCATCAGCGGCAGCGCGGAGAGCCGCTGCGCGCCGGCCCCGTCCGCCACCGCCGCCAGGAGCACCCGCAGGTGCGCCACCATCCGCCGGGCGGTCTCCGGGGTGAAGAGCTCCAGGCTGTACTCCAGTTGGCCTTCCAGCGCGCCGCCCCGGGACATCAACGACAGCGTCAAGTCGAAGCGGGACGTGTCCGTCGCGTTCTGCAGCACGTCGACGTGGAGCCCCGAGAGCGATGGGGCCCGGAGCAGGTCCGTGCTCAGGAGCACGAAGAGCGTCTGGAACAGCGGCGTCCGGGACAGGTCTCGCTCGCCGCCGACAGCGTCCACGAGCTGCTCGAACGGCACCTCCTGATGGGCGAAGGCCCCCAGGGCCTCTTCTCGGACCCGGGCCACGAGCTCGCCGAAGGTCGGGTTGCCGTCCAACTGGCAACGCAGGGCCAGCGGATTGACGAAGCAGCCGATGAGCCCTTCGAGCTCCGTCCGGTTTCGGGCGGCCACCGACGTGCCCACCGTGAAGTCCGTCTGGCCGGAGTAACGCGCGAGCAGCGCCTGCCAGCCCGCCATCAGCACCATGAACAACGTGGCGTTGTGGGCCGACGCCACCCGCTCCAGGCCCGCGACTTGCTCGGCGGACAGTGAGAAGAAGTGCGAGGCACCCTTGGCGCCACGGGCCGCGGGGCGCGCATGGTCGGTGGGCAGCTCCAACGTGGGAGCGCCTGCGAGCCGCGAGCGCCACCAGTCCAGCTGTGGCGTCAGCGCCGGGCCTTCCAGCACGCGCCGCTGCCACGCGGCGTAGTCCGCATACTGCACCGCCAGGTCGGGCAGCGGGGACTTGCGGCCCTGCGACAGCGCCTCGTACAGCGCAGCCACTTCCCGCACCAGCACGCCCATGGACCAGCCGTCCGAGACGATGTGGTGCATGCACAGCAGCAGCACCTGCGCGTCCGGCCCGGTGCGCAGCAGCACTGTGCGCAGCAGCGGGCCCTGCTCCAAATCAAAGGCGCGGTGAGCCTCTTCGGCCATGCGGGCCTGCACGGCCGCCTCACGGGCCTCGGGCGAAAGGCCGCTCAGGTCCTCCACCGGCAGTGCCCACTCAGCGGGGGCCGGGTGGATGCGCTGGGCGGGCTGGCCCTCTCTCGTGACGAAGGTGGTGCGCACCGCCTCGTGACGGCGGACCACCTCCGCGAAGGTGCGCCGCAAGGCTTCCACGTCCAGCCGCCCCGTCAGCCGCAGGGCCGCGGGCATGTGGTTGACGGCGAGCCCTGGCTGGAGCTGCTCCATGAACCAGAGCCGGCGCTGCGCGAACGAGACGTCAAAGGTCGCCTCACCCTGGGCAGGCCGGGGCAGGGACTCCAGGGGAGGCAAGGTGCGGCTCCGCGGCGCCGACTCCAGGCGCGCGGCGAGGCGAGCCACCGTCGGAGCCTCGAAGAACGTGCGGAGCGGCAGCTCCACGCCCAGCAGCGCGCGCAGCCGGGTCACGACCTGGGTGGCCAGCAGCGAGTGGCCGCCCAGGAGGAAGAAGTCGTCGTTCAGGCCCACGCGCTCCAGGCCGAGCGCCTCGCGGAACAAGGCCGCCAACTGCTGCTCCAGCTCCGTCCGGGGCGCCACGAAGTCCGCCGCCCCCAGGCTCAGGTCCGGGGCTGGCAGGGCCTTGCGGTCCACCTTTCCGGTCGGCGTCAGCGGGAAGGCGTCCAGCCCGACGAACGCGGACGGGACCATGTAGTCGGGCAGGTGCTGGTGCAGGTACTCGCGCAGCGAGGCCACCTCCAGCCGCGAAGGAACGACATAGGCCACCAGGCGACTGCTCCCGGAGGCGTCCTCGCGCACCACGGCCGTGGCCTCGGAGACGGAGGGATGGCCGCGCAGCACGGCTTCGATTTCACCCAGCTCGATGCGGAAGCCACGCACCTTCACCTGGTGGTCCAATCGGCCCAGGAACTCCAGCACGCCGTCCGGACGCCAGCGGACCCGGTCGCCCGTGCGGTACAGCCGGGCTCCAGGAGCGGCGCTGAACGGGTGGGGCACGAAGCGCTCGGCGGTGAGGTCCGGGCGGTTCAGGTAGCCGCGCGCGAGGCCCGGTCCACCCAGGCACAGCTCACCCGGCACGCCCACGGGCACGGGACGCAGCGCCGGGTCCAGGACGTAGACCTCGGTGTTGTCGATGGGCCGGCCAATGGGCACGGAGCGGCCCACCGCGTCCCCGGGCGACAGCGTGAACCGGGTGGCCACGGTGCTGCATTCCGTCGGCCCGTAGGCGTTGGTCAGCGCGCCGCCCTGTGCCAGCCGCTCCCGCGCCCGAGGGGCCGGCATCGCTTCGCCGCCCACCATCAGGTGGGGGACTCGCGCCAGGGCCTCGGGCTGGTGCTGCTGCAACAGCTCGAAGAGCGACGTCGCCAGGAGGAGCGACGACACCTTGTGCTCGACGATGAGGCGGGCCACCGCGTCTGGCTCGGGCGTGCCGGGCGGATACACGACGAGCTTGCCGCCGTGCAGCAGCGTGCCCCAGAGCTCCACGCTGGAGACGTCGAAGGCCAGCGGTGAGAGCTGGAGGGAGACCTCCGCGGGCGCCTGAGTCACGAAGCGCGAGGCCTCGCTCAGTCGCAGCAAGCCCTGGTGCGGAATGGCCACGCCCTTGGGCGTCCCCGTCGAGCCGGAGGTGAAGGTGGCGAACGCCAGCCCCTCCGGGAACGCGGGGACCTGCACGGCCTCCGTGGATTGACGAGCGATGTCCGCCGCATCGGCGTCCAGCGCCACGACGTGCCACGGGCCGTCCTTCAGCGAGGGCAACAGCGACTGCCACGTCAGCACCGCGGACAGGCGCGCCGTGGAGGACGCGTGCTCCAGGCGCTTCTCGGGCCAGGCCGGGTCCAACGGCACGTAGCAGCCACCGGCCTTGAGCGCGCCGAGCACCCCGATGACCAGCTCCAATCCGCGCGACGCGCACACGCCGATACGGGACTCAGGCGCCAGCCCCAGGGACACCAGGTGCCGGGCCAGCTGGTTGGAGCGAGCATCCAGCTCCGAATAGGTGAGCGAGCGGCCCTCGAAGGTCACCGCCACGCGCTCCGGCGTCCGCCGGGCCTGCTCCATGAATCGCTGATGGACCGTGGTGTCAGCGGGGTAGGGCGCGGCCGTATCGTTCCAGGCCACGAGCACCTCGTGGCGCTCGGCCTCGCTCCACAGCGGCACCGCGCTGATGCGGCGAGCCGCGTCCTCGGTGACGCCACGGAGCAGCCGCTGGAGGTGCTCCACCATGCGGCGCGCGGTGTGCGGCGTGAACAGGTCCAGGCTGTACTCGAGCTCGCCCTCCAGGCGTCCGCCGCGCTCCACCAGCAACAGCGTCACATCGAACCGGGCCGTGTCCGTGCCCGTGCGCAGCACGTCAACGGCCATGCCCGGCAGCGTGGGCGGCTGCATGGGGGCGTTCTGGAGGACGAAGGCGGCCTGGAACAGCGGCGTGCGCGACAAGTCTCGCTGGCCCCCCAGCGCCTCCACCAGCCGGTCGAAGGGGACGTCCTGGTTCGAGAACGCCGCCAGCGACTCCTCGCGGACGCGCGCCACCAGGTCATCGAAGCGCGGATCGCCGTCCACGTTCGCGCGCAGCGCCAGGGTGTTGACGAAGAAGCCGATGAGCCCTTCGAGCTCCGGCCGCGTGCGATGAGCCACCGGCGTTCCGACGCAGAAGTCCGTCTGGCCGGAGTAGCGCGCGAGCAGCGCCTGCCAGCCCGCCATCAGCACCATGAACAGCGTGGCCCCCTGCTCCTGCCCCACGCGCTCCAGCCCGGCCACCAGGGAGGGCGGCATCGTGAACGCATGGGTGGCGCCTCGCAGCGTGCGCACGGCCGGCCGCGGGTGGTCGGTGGGCAGCTCCAACGTGGGAGCGCCTGCGAGCCGCGAGCGCCACCAGTCCAGCTGTGGCGTCAGCGCCGGGCCTTCCAGCACGCGCCGCTGCCACGCGGCGTAGTCCGCGTACTGCACCGCCAGGTCGGGCAGCGGGGACTCGCGGCCCTGCGACAGCGCCTCGTACAGCGCGGCCACTTCCCGCACCAGCACGCCCATGGACCAGCCGTCCGCGACGATGTGGTGCATGCACAGCAGCAGCACCTGCGCGTCCGGCCCGGTGCGCAGCAGCGCCGTGCGCAGCAGCGGGCCCTGCTCCAAATCAAAGGCGCGGCGAGCCTCTTCGGCCATGCGGGCCTGCACGGCCGCGTCACGGGCCTCGGGCGCCAGGCCGCTCAGGTCCTCCACCGGCAGTGCCCACTCAGCGGGGGCCGGGTGGATGCGCTGGGCGGGCTGGCCCTCTCTCGTGACGAAGGTGGTGCGCACCGCCTCGTGACGGCGGACCACCTCCGCGAAGGTGCGCCGCAAGGCTTCCACGTCCAGCCGCCCCGTCAGCCGCAGGGCCGCGGGGATGTTGTAGGCGACCTGTCCCGGTTGCAGTTGCTCCAGGAACCAGAGCCGCTGCTGCGCGAAGGACATCGCCAGTCCTTCGTCGGCGGACGGGCCGCGCTCCAACGGCACCAGGGCCGGGACACCCGGAGCCTCGGTGAGTTGGGACAGCGCTTCGATGCGCTCCGCCAGACGGGCCACGGTGGGCGCGTCGAACAGGATCCGCAGCGAGATCTCCGTGTTGAGCTGCGCGCGCACGCGCACGACCACCTGCGTGGCCAGCAGGGAGTGTCCCCCCAGCGCGAAGAAGTCATCGTTCGCGCCGACGCGGGACTGGCCAAGAATCTCGCCGAAGATGCGCGCCACCTGCTCCTCGGTGGGCGTCCGGGGCGTGATGAAGGCGTCCGCGGCGCCCAGGCGCTCGGCCTCCGGTGCGGGGAGCGCCTTGCGGTCCACCTTGCCATTCGGAGACAGGGGCAGGGCGGGCAGCACCACGAAGGAGGAGGGCACCATGTGCGGCGGCAGCGTGTCCGCCAGCGCGTCGCGGAGGCGGCTCACCGCCCGCGCGCTCCGAGCCCCCCGCAGCGGATCGCTGACAAGGCCATCCCAGGAGGTGACCTGCTTCGGCTCGGGGGACAGGTCGAGCGTGTCCGCCTCACCGGGGCGCGCGAACACCACATCCAGCGCGCCATCTCGGTGCGCGGAGGCCCAGCTCACCCGGACCTCGTAGCCGAGCTCCGTACCCAGGGCATACAGGTCCTCGGGATCCACGCCGCGGGTCCCCGGCCAGTCACGCAGGGCCTCGCGCAGGCCCGCCACCGTGGGCGGCGGCGTGGCGGCCAGCAATTCAACGAGCCGGGTAGGCTCCCGGACGCGCGCGTTGGGGAGCCCACGCACGGCCAGCAGTCCGGGCCGCGCGCGCAGTTGCTCGCGCAGTCCGTCCAGGGTGAGGCCGGCGCCGTCCACCCAGTCCGGCTTCGTGCGCTGGGTGGAAGTCTCGGCGGCGTCGCCGACGTGGAGGACGACTTCGTAGCGGAAGCGGCTGAGCTCATTGTCGTAGCGCCCGTGCTTCGGCAGCACCTCCACCCGCTGGACGCCCGGGATGCGCGTCGGCAGGGCGGTGAAGAAGGCCGGGGAGAGGACCAGCTCCTTCTCCGCCAGGAGGTCGCGCTGGACGCGATAGGCGAACTGGGACGTGGCCACGGGGCCCGCGGTCCGGTGCAGGCGCACCGAGGCACGGAAGGCCTCGAGCAGCTCCAGGCTCCGCACGTCGCCCAGGAACACCCGCCCTCCCGGCTTCAGGACGCGCACGGCGCCGTGAAGCACGTCGAGCAGGAACTCAGGGCTGGAGAAGTACTGGACGACCGAGTTGATGACGACCGTGTCGAACGAGCCCGGCTCCAGGCCAGAGAAGTCGTCCACGCTCCGGTGCAGCAGGTGTACGGAGTCCAGGGCTCCGCCCATGCGCTCACGCTGACGCTCGATGCGGTCCAGCGCGGGCCGGGCGAAATCAACGCCCCAGTAGGCTTCGCAGCGAGGCGCCAGTCGGTACAGGAGGAGGCCGGTGCCGCACCCCAGCTCCAGCACCCGCTTGGGCTGGAAGCTGAGGACCTGCGCCACGGTGGTGTCCACCCATTCACGCATCTGTGTGGGCGGCAGTGGCTCGCCGGTGTAGCTGTCCTCCCAGCCGACGATGTTGAAGGTCGGGTCTTCGCTCTCCAGCGTCTCGCGTGCGTAGGCCTCGTCATAGATGGCCTGCCACTGGGAGGACGCGTCGACCTCCTGCGCCGCCGCATCGTCCAGGACGACGTAGGCCACCAGACGCTGGTCCCCCGTCGAATCCTCACGGGCCAGCACCACGGAGTCGCGGACGGCCGGGTCCGCGGCGAGCGCGGTCTCGACTTCACCCAGCTCGATGCGGAAGCCGCGCAGCTTCACCTGGAAGTCCGCCCGGCCCAGGTACTCCAGCGTGCCGTCCGGCAGCCACCGCGCCACGTCTCCGGTGCGGTACAGGCGCGCACCTGGAGTGCCGCTGAAGGCGTCCGGGATGAAGCGCTCCGCCGTCAACTGGGGCCGCTGCCAGTAGCCGCGCCCCACCTGCACGCCGCCAATGTGCAGCTCACCCGGAATGCCCACCGGCGTCGGCTGCC
>NZ_JABXEO010000142.1:0-10536 GCF_013372585.1 Myxococcus sp. AM010 | reverse complement strand
CCCTGGGCCCCCTCCCCGCGCCGGGCCTCCACCACGCGATCACCATGCACCTGCGACACGCGGCTCAGCGCTTCGAGCGGCGCGCCAGCGGCCTGTGCCAGGCGGCGGTGGTTCTCCTCCACGCGCGCCCGCTCGTCGCCCACGGAGAACCCCAGGTTGAGTGACGCGTAGGGCCCCTCCGAACAGCCGCCAGCGCGGGTGGCGAAGCCGTGCGGCACGGGCAGCAGCGCGGAGGTGAGAAACTCGGTCGACATGGAATCTCCAGGAATCCACCTGATTGATGCACCAGGAGGTGATCCAGCGTCAGCGCAATCGTAGGATGATTTCACCGCTTCGTTTGACAGGTAGCGTCAGCCACCTGACAATTCACGGACCGCCTGAACTCCGTGCAACCAGTCCGAAACCCCGCGCTCGAGAGCTGCGAGCACCCGCATGCCCCTGGGTCCCGACACCGTTGGTCGCAAGCTGCTGTGGAGCATCGCCCTGCCCGGGCTGCTCGTGGCACTGCTGGGCGTCGGCCACTTCTGGCGTGAGGCGCGGGTCGCGGTCCAGGACGCCACCCAGGTGGAGTCGCTGGCGCTGGCGGAGTTCGTCGCTTCCACCTTCACCCTTCCGCAGGCGCGCGGGGCTCCGGCCCATGGCGCGGTGACGGAGGTGATGCGCTCCGACACCCGGCTCTTCCGCTCGGTGGAGGACGTCCGGGTGCTGACGCCGGACGGGCGCATCCTCTGGTCCCGCCGCACGGGTGAAGAGGGCACGACGCACCCGGAGGCCGCGCGGCTGACGGCCCCGGGCCCCGAGCGGGCGCGCTCGGTGGCGCGGATGACGGAGGTCATTCGTCCCCTCGGCGGGCCGGAGTGCGCCGGCTGCCACACCGCTGGCGACGTGCCAGGCGCCAGCATCCTGCAGCTGCGCATGGCGGAGCCGGCGCTTCACCAGGAGCTGTCGTCCGTGTTCGGCGCGGCGCTCGGCTCCATGGGCCTGTTCGTGGTGCTGCTGGCGCTCATCACCGGGCTGGCGCTGCACTTCGTCCTCACCCGCCCGCTGCGCAAGCTGAGCGCGGCCATGCGGCGCGCGGAGGCGGGCGACCTGCTGGTGCGCGCGGAGGCGCGGGGCACCGACGAGTTCGCGCGGCTGGGCGCGGCCTTCAACCAGATGCTGGCGCGGCTCACCTCCATGAAGGCGGAGGAGATCGACACCCACCGCGACCTGGAGCTGGTGAAGGAGAAGCTGGCCCTCAAGGACGAACTGGAGGACCGCCTCAAGGAGCTGTCGCTGCTCTTCGACGTGGCGCGCTCGCTCAACGCCACGCTGGAGCTGGATGAGCTGCTGGACGCCGTGACCCGCCTGGTGACGGAGCGGCTGCGCATCCCCGAGTTCTCCATCATGTTGATGAACCCGGAGGGCCTGCTGGAAATCAAGCACGCCTGGCCGGAGGGCCGCGGCGCGGAGGGACTCACGTTCGCGCTGGGAGAAGGCGCCTGCGGCCGCGCGGCGGAGACCCGCAAGTCGGTGTACCTGCCGGACACGGCGGACCGCTCCAGCGTGTTCGCCAAACCGGACCTGGTGAAGGGCGGGCTGAACACCGGCGCGCTGCTGGCGGCGCCCATGGTGCACATGGAGACGCTGCTGGGCGTGATGAACTTCCAGCGCCCCCACGTGGCCAGCTTCTCCGCGGAGGAAATCGAGCTGCTCACCGCGGTGGCGGACGTGGTGGCCACGGCGGTGAAGAACGCCCGGCTGCACGCGGAGACGGTGAAGCTCACCATGACGGACCCGCTCACCGGCGTGCCCAACCGCCGCCACCTCTTCCAGCGCATGGAGCTGGAGTTGGCACGAGCCAACCGCTTCGGCACCCCGCTGGCGCTGCTCATGGTGGACGTGGACCACTTCAAGCGCATCAACGACCTGGCCGGCCACCGCGTGGGTGACGAGGCGCTGCGCCGGGTGTGCGACGTGCTGCGGCTGCGCGTGCGCAAGGTGGACACGCTGGCGCGCTACGGCGGCGAGGAGTTCGTCATCCTCCTGCCACAGACGAACAAGGCGGAGGCCGTGGAGGTCGCGGAGAAGCTGCGCCGCGCCGTGGCGGAATCCGTGGCGCTGGTCCAGCCGGGCCTGCCGGGCAACCACGTCACGGTGTCCATTGGCGTGTCGCACTTCCCCTCCGACGCCGCCGCCCAGGAGGAGCTGGTGGACAGCGCGGACGCGGCGCTCTACTTCAGCAAGCGCACCGGCCGTAACCGCACCACCCTGTACGAAGCCGGCATGGAGCTGCACCCGGGCCGCGAGCGGGGCCCGCACACGCCCGCCGCCGAGCCTCCCACCGTGACAGCCGCCCCCAAGCCTCCGGGGGGCGTGGCCAAGGCGTAGGCGCTCAGCGGCGCACGAGCGTCTGCACGGTGGGCAGCATCAGGTCCGCCCACGCCTCATACCCCTCGGCGGACGGATGGAAGCCGTCCTCCGAGAAGAAGTGCGGGCCCTTTGGAATCATGTCCTTGCTCGCCGTGAAGAGGTCCACGTGGTGCATGCCGTGCACCCGGGCCACCTCCGCGATGGCGGCGTTGAAGGGCTCGATGCGCCCTTCGTAGAGCGCCGCGGGCACCAGCCGCGCCACCGGGGCCAGCGCCAGGTCCACGAGGTTCACCACCACCAGCGGCGCCCCGGTCTGCTTCAACCGGCGGGCGATGCGGTCCAGGTCGTCCTGGAAGTCCTCCAGGGGCGTGCCGCGCCAGACGTCATTCGTCCCGATGCCCAGCGTCACCAGCGTGGGCTGCGCGGCCACGGCGCGCTTCACCTGCCCCGTGAAGACGTCACGGATGCGCGCGCCGCTCTGCCCCAGGTTGCTGAGGCCCACGGGCAGGCCGCCCGCGCGCAGCCGGGAGGCGAGGCGTGCGGGGTAGCCCCCACCTCGCGCCGCCCCCACGCCCACGGCCGAGCTGTCACCCAGCGCGACGTAGTTGACGCTCATCCGCCGCTCCCTCGCTCCAGCCTCACGGCACCCGCAGGGCGCGCAGGTTGCGAGCCCCGCCCGGCGCCGTCACGCGCAGCAGCAAGGTGCTCCCGGACGCAGCGCCCTTGATGATGCGGGCCAGGGCGTCCGCGTTCTCCACCTTCTTGCGGTTGGCCTCGATGACGACCATGCCGGGCTCCAGCTGCGCGCGGTCCGCCGGCGAGCCGGGCACCACGTCGGTGATGAGCGCGCCGCTGCTGTCGGTGAAGCCGGCCTGCTGCGCGGTGCGCGCATCCAGGTTCTGGAGGCTGACGCCCACGCGACGGGAGCTCTCCTGCGAGTCCTCCGGCCGCTGCTTCGCCGAGGCCACGCCCTCCAGGTCCGGCCGCGTGCCCAGCGCCACCTTCACGTCCCGCTTCTTGCCGTCGCGGAAGAGCGTCAACGTGGACGTGCTCCCGGGACGCTTGAGCGCCACGATGCGCGTCAGCTCGCCGCTGGAGGTGACGGTCCGCCCGTCGATGGCGATGACGACGTCATCCTGCTTCAGGCCCGCCTTCGCCGCGGGAGAAGACGGCATCACCTGCGTGAGGATGGCGCCCTGGTTCACGGAGAGCTTGAGCGCGCTGGCCAAATCCCGCGTCAAATCCTGGATGCCCACGCCCAACCACGCGCGCGTGACGGAGCCTTCCTTCTCCAGCTGCGGCAGCAGCGAGCCGATGAGCGTGCTGGGCACCGCGAAGCCGATGCCGGAGCCACCGCCGACGATGGCGGTGTTGATGCCCACCACTTCGCCCTTCATGTTGAAGAGCGGACCGCCCGAGTTGCCCGGGTTGATGGCCGCGTCCGTCTGGAGGAACTCGTCGTACTGGCTGGCCCCAATCTCACGGGCCCGCGCGGAGACGATGCCCAAGCTGACGCTGGAGGCCAGACCGAAGGGGTTGCCAATGGCCACCACCCAGTCCCCCACGCGCAGCGCATCCGAGTCGCCCAGCTTCACGGTGGGCAGGTTCTCCACCTTCTCCTTGAGCCGCACGAGCGCCACGTCCGTGAGCGGATCCCGCCCCACCACTTCGCCGGTGAAGCTGCGTCCGTCGTCCAGGCGGATGGTGATGCTGACGGCATCCTCCACGACGTGGTTGTTGGTGAGGACGACGCCCTTCGGGTCGATGATGAAGCCGGACCCCGCGCCCTGGCGCAGCGGCTCGCGGCGCTGACTGCCACCCTCGCGGCCTCCACCGAAGAAGCGCTCGAAGAGCGGGTTGTCCTCCATCCCACGCGGAATGCCGCCGCCCCGGGCCTGCACGTCCACGTTGACCACCGCTGACTTCACCGACTCCACCAGCGGCGCCAGCGATGGGAGCGTCTGCGCCTCCCGTGTCGCGGGCTGGAGGACGTTGCCGGCGCCCGGCTGGGTGGCCGCGGGAGGCGGCTTCGGCGCCTGGGCGACAGCCGCGGCGGGAGGCAACGCGACCAGGAGCGCGGCGACGAGCGCCTTCCGGAACGAGACGGTCGAACGGTTCATATGAAGACCAAGCTAAAGCCGAAAACCTGCCCCGCAAGCCAAACCGTCTGTCGTGGCGACAGGAGGACACATCGCCCCACCCTGCCCCCCTGGCTTCAGGCAGGCAGGTAGAGGCGGTAGTCCAGCTCTGGATAGAGGTTGTCCCGGCCTTCCACGTGGGAGAGCCAGCCCTCGTCCAGCCTGCCGCCGCGCAGCTGCTCGTGCAGGCGCTGGAAGCGCAGGAGGTGCTCGCGCGTGCGGCGCTGGGCGTACTCCACCATGGTGCCCGTCTTCATGATGAAGGCCCAGTCGGAGGACTGGGCGAGCAGCAGCTCCCTGGCGGCCTGATTGAGCGCGCGGCGTTGCAGCTCACCTGCCGCCGGGAAGTCCCGCGCCAGCGCCACCATCTGCATCGCGCAGTGGTTCAGGTGGCGGTAGATCCAATCATTGCTGCCGTCGAGCCACATGTTGGCGTAGCCCCCCGCGCCCCACGAGGACAGCGGCGGCGTCGCCACCTGGTTCTCCGGATGCTCCCGCAAGTCATCCGACGGCGTCACCAGCCGGAACGTCTTCTGGTCATACGCGACCTTGCGGATGACGAAGTCGAGGAACTGGGGCCCCTCGAACCACCAGTGGCCAAAGAGCTCGGCGTCATAGGGCGCGACGACCACCGGCTCCCGGCCGCCCAGGCGCGAGGCCAGGTCTTCCATCTGTCGCTGGCGGTTGAACAGGAAGTTGCCCGCATGCACCGAGGCCCGCTCCCGCGCGGCGAGCGGATCATACGGGCGCTTCTCGTTCGTCTTCCCGGTGATGCGGAAGTACTTGAAGCCGGTGTTCTTGCGCTCGCCGGTGGGCTGGATGAACGGGCGGATGTAGTCCAGGTCCAGGTCCCAGCCGATGTCCCGGTAGAACTCGCGGTAGTCCGGGTCGCCCGGGTAGCCGTGCTCGGTGCTCCACACCTGCTGGCTGCTCTCCGGGTCGCGGGCATACGCGGCCACGCCCGCCTCGGTGAAGACGGGCGCGTAGGGTCCGTGCAGGGGCCGGGGCACGGCGTCCGTCAGGCCGTGCGTGTCGACGAAGAAGTAGCGGATGCGCTCGCTGGCCAGCAGGCGCTCCAGGCCCGGGTAGTAGCCGCACTCGGCGAGCCAGATGCCGGCGGGGTCCCTGCCAAAGTGCTGGCGGTAGTGGTTGGCGGCCACCGTCACCTGGGCGCGGACGGCTTCGGGCACCTGCTGCATCAGCGGAAGGAACCCGTGCGTCGCGTTGCAGGTGAGGATGTCCAGGTAGCCCGCGTCCTGGAGCCGCCGGAACGCGGCGACGAGGTCGCGCTTGTAGCGGTCGTGGAACGCGCGGCGCAGGGACTCGAAGTGGTCCCGGTAGAACCGGGCAATGGGGCCGAAGGTGGTGTCGGCGCGCGTCCGGTGGACCTCGCGCGCGCCCAGCTCACAGAGCAGGTCCAGCCGCCGCGCGTAGCGGCTCATCAGCAGCTCGTCGCGCAGCATGGACACGAGCGTCGGAGACAGCGTCATCGCCAGGCGGAACGGGACGCCGTCCTCCGCCAGTTTGTCGAAGACCTGGAGCAGCGGGAGGTACGTCTCGGAGATGGCCTCGTAGAGCCAGTCCTCCTCGAGGAAGTCCTCATGCTCGGGGTGCCTGACGAAGGGGAGGTGCGCGTGGAGCACCAGCGCGAGTGAACCCAGGCTCATGGTCGTTCAATGTCTCCGTGCGGGTTCAGGAGCGGCCGTCTTCTGAAGGCGGCTTCCGGGGAGGCGGCTCGGCCGCGTCAGGGGTGGCGGGACCCTCTCGGGTCTCGAAGGAGGCAGGAGCCGCCGTGCGCTGGGGGGCCGCGTCTTCCCCGCGGGGCCGGGGCACTTCGAAGTAGCGGTGGTGCGCCTCCGTGTCGGCGGCGTCCCCCTCCTCCTGGGCGTCGCGGTCGGGAACCGCGGCGCGGGACGGACGTGGCGGAGCCTCGAAGTAGCGGTGGTTCTCCTCGACCGCGGGGGGATGCTGCGCGCCGGAGCCGCGAGCGGCCTTCGCGGAGGTTTCGGTCTTTGTGCGGGCCGACGACGCGTCCTCGTGCTGGCGGTCGGATGCGCCCGACGGTGGAGCCGGAGCATCGGCGATGCGACGGTCCGAGGCGCTGGTCCCCTGTGGAGGGGAACCCAGGTGACGTTGCTCCGATGCACCCGGCGCGCGGGGCGGCGACTCCAGGTAGCGCAGGTCCGACGCTCCCGGAGTGCTCCTCACGTCCAGGTAGCGATGAGGCGAAGCGCCGCTGACCGGCGAGCGCGTCGCACCGCCGTCCGCGTGGCGCAGGTCCGATGCGCCCGGGATGCCCTTCACGTCCAGGTAGCGATGAGGTGAAGCGCCGCTGCCTGTTGAGCCAGCCGCACCGCCGTCCGCGTAGCGCAGGTCCGACGCGCCCGGGATGCCCTTCACGTCCAGATATGTACGGGACGGTTGCCCCCTCCCCGCCTCGCGAGCGCCCCCTTCCGCATACCGCATGTCCGAAGCCCCCGGCGCACGGCCCAGGGGCTCCAGGTAGCGCGGCACGGGAGCAGTCACGGGTCCACGCGCCTCATCCACCTGATAGCGCTGGTCCGAAGCCCCCGCCGCTCGCCCCACTGAGCCCACGTACCGCTGGTCCGAAGCGCCCGCCGCTCGCGCGGGGCCCTCCAGGTGCGCCTCCGCCACATCCCTGCCGCGACGCTCCCTGTGGACTTCCGGGACATCCAGCACGCCACCACTGCCAGGGAGGTTCACCCGGCGCCACGACACGTACTCACGCGCCTCTTCCGGTGGCGGCGCTTCCACGAAAGCCTCGGGCAGCGCCGCTTCGAGCGGAGGAACCCGAAGGAAACGCACCGTCAAATCCGTGGAGACGCCCGCGGGAGGCAGCGTCACGCGGTTGCTCGAAGCACCGATGCGGCGACTTCGCCCATCGCGCCCGACGCAGTGCGCCTCCACGCGATACGTCCGCCCCGCCGGCAACCCCTGGATGTAGAAGCCGCGAGCCTCCACCGCGAAGTCCAACGCCTGCTCCATCTGTTCATCACCGAACACACGAAGCACGGTACTCGGCGCCTCCAGCGCATCCTGCGCGCGCAGCAGGGTCCCCAGGCTGAAGTCCCAGGACACGAAGAGCGTGTGCGGATCCCTGGGCAGCAGGAGGACGGCGTCGTCCTGATACCCCTCCGGCAGCTCGCCCAAGCCCTCGGTATCCACGGGGGGCGGAGGCGGAGCAGGCGCTGCTTCCACCAGGTGGTGGCTGCGCGCCTCCTCCTCGCCAGCCACGCGCGCCACGAAGAAGCCCTCCACCACGGGCTCCGCGGCTTTTTGCGCGGGCGCGGGCCGCGCGACGGGCGGCGGCGCCGGCTCCGGCGACTTCGTGAGGGAAGACGTGACGGGCGTCACCGACTCGCGAGCCCGCTCCACTCGGGGCTTGGGCGGGAACGTGACCACCTGCGCGGGTCTGGCGGGTGGCTTGCTCCCGGGCCTCTCCGAGGTCCGCTTGGCCGCCACCCGCTTGGGCGCGGACACCCGGCCCTGGCCTTGCGAGCCAGCCGCCTCGGGTTTCGGGGTCGAACTTTTGGCGGGCACGCGGATGCCCGCCAGCCGGGCGAGCCTCCCCAGGGCCGGGACGTAGGCGGCCAGGGCTGCGAGCAGCTCCTCTTTTTTCATCCGGCTGTAGCCGCTCCCCAGGTGCTTCCGCGCCAACTCCCTGAGGTAGCTGACCGTCACGCTCTTGAGGTCTTCCATAGGCAAGCAGGCCTTTAGGTCGCTGGTCGTAGAGGGTCAACGTGCCAGCATTACATGTGTTCTTCGCCCGACCCCCGTTTCTCGTTCCATCACCCGATGACACTCAGGGGGCGGCTAGGTATCCTGCCCACGCTTGAGCGACCTGCCCAGACTGCTCCTGTGCAGTTTCGACGTCATCCCCGGTCCGTCGGGTTCATCCCGTCGTTTGTCCGAATACTTGAAGGCGTTGCCAGACCGCTTCTCCGTGGTGGTGCTGTCGGCGAAGACGCCTGACCACTCCCACATCGAGAAGTACCAGGGGGCCCGGCTGCTGCGCGTCCCGGTAGGCTCGGGGGACCTGGCCTCGCGCATCCAGGCCTTCGAGCGGGCCGTGCGCCGGCAGCTCGAAAGCGAGGACTACGCGCTCGCCCACTTCACGGACCCCTTCGGCGGATACGCCTTGTGCGAGCTGAAGGGCGACTACGGGTACCGGCTCATCTACGAGGCCCAGACGTTCCCCTCGCAGGAGCTGCGGTACACCCACCCGCAGACGGAGGGGGACCGGCGCTTCCTGTCGAAGATTCGCAGGCAGGAGCTGTTCTGCCTGATGAACGCGGACCTCGTCGTCACCGGCTCGGAGACGACGCGCGCGTACATCCAGTCGCTCGGCGCCAGTGAGGAGCAGGTCCGGGTGCTGCCCGCGCCAGTGGACCTTCAGCCCTTCACGCCGGAGGTGCTGGGCGCCCCGGACGGCGACCCCCTCCGGATGATGTACCTGGGCAGCCAGGTGGGGTGGCAGGGCCTGTCCACCCTGCTGCGCGCGGTGGCGCTGGCGGCTCGGAAGCAAGAGGTGCGCCTCACGCTGGTGGGCGCACGCCACGCGGACTGGCAGCCGCATCTGGATGACCTGGTGAAGGAGCTGGGCCTGGGCGACCGGGTGGAGTTCCAGCCCCCGGTGCACCACGATGACCTGGCCAAGGTGCTCGCGCTCGCGGACGTGGGCGTGCTGCCCATGGATGACGTGGAGCGCAATCGCGTTCAGGGCGGGCCGCTGGCGAAGGTGTCGGAGTACTGCGCGGCGGGCCGCCCCGTCATCGCGGCGGACCTGCCCGTGACGCGGGAGCTCATCCCGGCTGGCGCGGGCGTCTTCTTCCCACCGGGTGACAGCCAGGCCTTGGCCGACCGCATCATCGAGCTGGCGCGCGACGTGAAACGCCGGATGACGCTGGGCCAGGTGGCTCGGGCGCACGCGGAGGTGACGCTCGACGCGGGACTCATCCGCGGCAAGCTCCTGGACCTGTATGACTCGCTGTTGGAGAAGCGGTCGGAGCCAGTCTCCACCACGAGCGAGGACGACCTGCCCCCGCCCACCACGGTGACGGGAACGCCCACGAACCGGCTGGCGGCGCTGCTGCCCCCCGAGCCCGCTCCCACCGCGGCCCCGGTCGCCAGGAAAGCGCCGGAGCCTCGCAAGGACAACGACGCGCCTGCCGCGGGCCGTGCGCGCGAAGACCTGCCGCTGGTCATGGGACAGGTGCTCGATGAGGGGCTCGACACGCGCCTCATCAAGACGGAGCTCGAGACGAATCCCATCGAGCCACCCGTGGTGATGGGGGCGCCGCTGCGCGAGCGCGAGGCCTCCGCGCCCAGCGTGGCCGCCCAGGACGCGACGTTGGAGGGTCCCGAGCACGCCGCGGCGCAGGACGCGAGCGGCGACGATTCCGAAAGCGCGCTGCCCATCGTCCAGGCAACGGAGGTCGAAGACGCGGACGAACCGCCGGCACCGACGCCCGTCGTCAAGGTTCCTCCTCCGCCGGGCCGGCCTCCTTCGCCCGTGAGCGAGGATTCCAGCGAGGTCTCAGCAGCGACGCCCATCGTCAAGGCGCCCGCCGCGCTGAACCGGACGGACGCAGGCAACCGCGAAGCTGCCGGGGATTCGGATGAAGCCCCCGCGCCGACTCCGGTCGTTCGCGGCCCTGTCATCGGTGCGAGTTACGAGCCGCCGTCGCACACACCGGCGGTGCGCTCGCCCTACGACAAGGAGCGGGATGAGACCGCCTCGGCCACGCCCGTGGTGCGCTCGCCCTATGAGCGCCAGCGGGACGAGCCACCCGCGCCGACGCCCATCATCCGCGTGCCCACCGAGCTGCTCCAGGAGCTCATCCCCACGCGCGCCTCCAGCAGCCGCGGCACCCCTTCCTCAAGCCGGCCGGAAGAGCACCCCACCCCCACGCCCATCGTCCCCGCGCCCTCCTCGCTGTCGAGCCGGAGCATCTCGGCGCGCATGGAGACGCCCGTCGGACGGATGACGGCCCTGACGCCACAGCCGCGCTCCACGGACACGGAG
>NZ_JABXEO010000141.1:0-10840 GCF_013372585.1 Myxococcus sp. AM010 | reverse complement strand
GCCCAGGCCCACCCCCACCGCCAGCGCCGCGGTGACGGCGAACCAGAGGAACGTCTTGCCCCCGAGCACCGCCATGCTCTTCTGCCCGTGGAGCGCCGCCACCGCGTTGATGACCGCGAAGAACACCAGCGGCGTGGCGATCATCTTGATGAGGTTGACGTAGAGCGTCCCCAGCGGCTGGAACCAGGGGCCCGCCGGCGCCCCCACGAGCCACCCGGCCACGGCCCCGAGCACGAACGCCCCCAGGACACGCTGCCAGAAGGGAATGTGGAACCAGGCGGAGACGAGCTTCTTCACGGGGGAGACCCTCTCGACGGTGGGCGGCGGACGATAACCCCAGCCCCCAGGCCGCGCAGGGGGAAGCGCAGGATTTGCGCCAGGGGCGCCCACGCCGGGGATCCGGGGTTTGCCGCGTCCGAGCACCAGGGCCTCCCATTTATTCCCGGGGAGCGGTACACCTGGGCCCCATCATGGCCGAGACCTCTTCGCTCAACATCCCCACTGTCGACCTCGCCGACCTCGCGTCGGATGACTCCGCTCGCGTCGAGCGCGCCGCCGCGGCGATCCGCGAGGCCTTTGGCGTCTTCGGTCTCGTGTACCTGAAGAACCACGGCGTCGACACCCAGGCGCTGAACCGGTTCTACGACGCGTTCGCGGCGTTCATCGCCCGGCCCGCCGAGGAGAAGAAGCCCTACGGCCGCGCGGACATCTGGTACCAGCGCGGCTGGACGCCTCCGAACACCGAGGTCGCGGTCGCCGGCAACGGCCAGCCGGACTTCAAGGAGTGCTACTTCGTCGCGCCCTACCCCAACGACGCGCAGTCCGCGCTCGAGTTCCCGGAGCTGTACCCGGAGAACGTGTGGCCCCAGAACGCCCCGCCCTACTTCGAGGACGGCATCATGACGCTGGGCCGCTCCCTCCATGAGGCCGGCCTGAAGCTGCTCCGCGGCTCCGCCATGGCCCTGGGCCTGCCGGAGACGCAGTTCACCGACCTGTGTGACCGGGGCGCCCACGTCACCCGCGCGCTCCAGTACCTGCCGCTCACCCACGCCCAGGTGAACACGGACATCGTCTGGGGCGAGGAGCACACCGACTTCAACCTGCTCACCCTGCTCCCGGGCGGCCGCTTCCTGGACCCGGAAGGAAGCCCCGCGCCCGGCCCCGATAACAAGAGCGGCCTCTACCTCCGCACCCGCGCGACGCCGGATGCGCCCAACGGCCTCCAGGTGCGTGGCACCGCCCCCGCGGGCTGCATCGTGGCGCAGGTGGGCCAGCAACTGGAGATCCTCACGGGTGGCACCTTCCTCGCCACGCCGCACGTCATCACCGCCCCGGGCGTGCCGGGCTGGCAGCGCCAGTCCGCCGCGCACTTCATGCACGTGCACACGAACACCGTGCTTTTCCCGCTGGAGAAGTTCCGCGGCGAGGAGGCCGTCCGGAACTACGCGCCGCCCGTGCTCGCGGGCACGTATGACATCAAGACGCTGGTGGACATCGGCCTCGCGCCAGCGAGCGCGCTCGATAAGCTGGGCTACCGCCACTACGACCGGCTGAACCGCCAGCGCGCTGGCGCGTAGGCCGGGTCGCACCGCTTGAGGCCCCGGCAGTCTCCGGGGCCTCGCGTGAAACACAATCATCAACAACAGACAGTCAATCACAGACACGGACGATGCCTGACTTATGTATCTTGACTTGTCAATGACAGACATTCGCCGTCATTGGTGCGCCAGGACGCCCGCCCCCTCGCCGAACGGGGGTGCCAAAAACCACTGAAAAGAACTTCATGTAGGCACTGCCCGCATTGCAACCGGGCGCTCCTGAAATTACTGACAATGCGTTCATGTAGGCATTGCACGCCCCTGGCGATACCTGGCCGTCCGCTCGCGCGCCAGGCCCGCGTGCAACCCGCGAAAACTGGCTGAATATTTGTTCATGTAGGCATTGCACATCCAGGACTGCGGTTTTTGGAACATCCGCTCGGGGGCCGAGCGTTGCCGATATCCGAGTGTGTCGCCTGCGCGACAAAGATACCGTCCCAGCGGCGGAGGCAATGGCGTCCCGGTGGGAGACCGTTCAAGGGTAGCTCGCCCAGCCCCCCGCCGGCGCAACCCGCCTCAAGGGGAGGAGCTTCGCCGCACGATGCACCCCATCATCGACTTCAAGACGCTCTTCGACGTCTCACCCAACCCGTACATGCTGCTCGACCGCGAGCTCCGCTACGTCGCCGCCAACCCGGCGTACCTGCGCGTCACGGCCAGCAAGCTGGACGAGCTGCTCGGCAGAAACGTCTTCGAGGCCTTCCCGGACGATCCGTCGGACCCGAACAACGCCAATCTCCGGCAGCTCCGGGAGTCCTTCCTGCGCGTCCTGGAGAAGCGGGCGCCGGACATCCTGGCCCTGATTGCCTACCGCGTCCCCCAGCTGACGAACCAGGGCATCGTCAACTCGCACCGCTACTGGAGCGCCACCCACATCCCACTGCTCGATGCCGCGGGTGAGGTGGCCTACATCCTCCAGCACACCGTGGACATCACCGAGCTCCAGCGGCTCCAGGAGGCCGTCCAGGCCGCGACCGGGTCCGCCGACACCGTGAAGCCGCCTTCAGCCCAGTTGGAAGCAGGCGTCTTCCAGCGCGCGCTGCAGGTCCAGGAAGCGAACCTGAACCTGGACCAGGAGCGGCGCCACCTCCGGCGCCTGTTCGAGCAGGCGCCTGGCTTCATGTGCTTCCTTCGCGGCAAGGAGCATCTCGTCGAGCTGGCCAACGCGGCCTACATGCAGCTCGTCGGGCACCGGGACATCCTCGGCAAGCACATCCGGGACGCGCTGCCCGAAGTGGATGGCCAGGGGTACTTCGAGCTGCTGGACCGTGGCTTCACCACGGGCGAGGTCTTCGTCGGCCGGGGCATGAAGGTCTTCCTCCAGCGGACCCCCGACGACACCCTGACGGAGCGCTACGTCGACCTCGTGTATCAACCCATCATCGAGCAGGACGGGTCCGTCTCCGGCATCTTCGTCCAGGGCCACGACATCACGGAGCAGAAGCACGCCCAGGACGAGCTGCGCCAGTACAAGGACCACCTGGAGGAGCTCGTCCGGGAGCGCACCCGCGCGCTGGAGGAGAGCGAGGCCGAGCGGCGTCAAGCGGAGGCCGCCCTCCGGCAGGCCCAGAAGATGGAAGCGGTGGGCAAGCTCACCGGCGGCGTGGCGCACGACTTCAACAACCTGCTCCAGGTCATCGGTGGAAACCTGCAGCTCCTGTCCCGGGACGTGGGCGACAACGCCCAGGCGCAGCGCCGGCTGACCACGGCGGTGGGCGCGGTGGAGCGCGGCGCCCGGCTCGCGTCCCAGCTGCTGGCCTTCGCCCGGCGGCAGCCGCTCAATCCCACGGTCATCAACCTGGGCCGCCTGGTCCGCGACATGGACGACCTGCTGCGGCGCGCGCTCGGCGAGGACGTGGCGCTGGAGACCGTCATCGGCGGCGGGCTCTGGAACGCGTTCGCCGACCCGAACCAGCTCGAGAACGTCATCCTCAACCTGGCCATCAACGCGCGCGACGCCATGTCGGGCGAAGGCAGGCTGACCGTCGAGGCGGGCAATGCCATGCTGGATGACCACTACGCCCAGCTCCACCCGGACGTCGTGCCGGGCCAGCACGTCCTGCTGGCCATCTCAGACACCGGCTGCGGCATGCCGCCCCAGGTGATGGAGCGCGCCTTCGAGCCGTTCTTCACCACCAAGCCCGAGGGCCGCGGCACGGGCCTGGGGCTCAGCATGGTGTATGGCTTCGTCAAGCAGACGGGCGGCCACGTCAAGATCTACAGCGAGGTCGGCCACGGGACGACCATCAAGATCTACCTCCCCCGCTCGCTCCAGGCGGAGCTGCCGCGCCCCGAGGTCATCCCCGAGCAGGTCGAAGGCGGCAACGAGACGCTGCTCGTCGTCGAGGACGACGCGGAGGTGCGCGCCACCGCGGTGGAGATGCTGACGGAGCTGGGCTACCGCGTGCTCAAGGCCTCCGACGGGCAGAGCGCGCTCGCGGTCATCCAGAGCGGTATCCCCGTCGACCTGATCTTCACCGACGTGGTGATGCCCGGCCCGGTCCGCAGCCCCGAGCTGGCGCGGAAGGCCAAGGCCCTCTCCCCGGACCTGGAGGTGCTCTTCACGTCCGGCTACACGGAGAACGCCATCGTCCACGGCGGCCGGCTGGACCCGGGGGTCCAACTGCTGAGCAAGCCCTACCGCCGCGAGGACCTGGCGCGGAAGATCCGCCAGCTCCTGGCCACCCGGCAGCACCGCATCGCCCAGCGTGAGACCACCCAGCCGGCCCGCGGCGCCACCACGCCTGTCCCCGTTCGGGCGAAGCGGACCGCGCTGCGCATCCTCCTGGTGGAGGACGACGAGTACATCCGCCTCCCCGCGTGCGAGCTGCTGGAGACGCTGGGCCACGCGGTGACGGCCGTCACCCGCGCGGAAGAGGCCACGCCCCTCCTGGGCTCACGGGCATTCGACCTCCTGTTCACCGACGTGAGCCTGCCCGGCCAGTCCGGCATCGAGCTGGCGCGCCAGGCCGTCCAGGACGTGCCGGGCCTGCGCGTCATCATCGCGTCCGGCCACGGCACCCACCTGGACACGGGCGACAAGGGGCCTATCTCCGGCGCCATCCTCTTGCCCAAGCCCTACGGCCTGTCCCAGATCGAGCAGGCGCTCGCCCAGGTCATGGACTGAAGGTGAATTCAGGTTCATGCAGTGCGTCATGTAAACGGCTCGCGCGGGGCGCTTGCTCCTCACGCGCCAAAGTCCGTTAATCGGGCGTATGAAATTCCTGAGAGAGCTCCGCTCGGTCCTCAACCTGACCGTGCTGGTGGCCGGGCTCGGCTACTTCGTCGACCTCTTCGACATCACGCTGTTCGGCGTGGTGCGTGTCGCATCACTCAAGGACATCGGCATCACCGACCCGTCCGACATCCTCCAGAGCGGCCTGCTCATCTACAACGCGCAGATGGTGGGCATGATGGTGGGGGGCCTGCTCTGGGGCGTGCTCGCCGACAAGCGCGGACGCCTGTCGGTGATGTTCGGCTCCATCCTGCTCTACTCCTTCGCGAACCTGGCCAACGCCTTCGCCTGGGACGTCACCAGCTACGCGGTCTTCCGCTTCCTGGGCGGCGTGGGGCTCGCGGGTGAGCTGGGCGCGGCCATCACCCTGGTGGCGGAGTCCCTGCCCAAGGAGAAGCGCGGCCTGGGGACCACCATCGTCGCCACGCTGGGGATGCTCGGCATCGTCGCCGCGGCCTTCGTGGGCCAGCACCTGCACTGGAAGACGGCCTACCTCACGGGCGGCTTCATGGGCATCGCGCTGCTCTTCGCGCGCTTCAAGGTGTCGGAGTCGGAGCTGTTCACCAAGAAGACGGACCCCTCGCGCGCCAACCCGCTGCTGCTCCTCACCGGCGGCCGGTTCCTCAAGTACATCTGCTGCATCCTCGTCGGCGTACCCATCTACTTCACCACGGGCATCCTCTTCACCTTCGCGCCCGAGCTGACGGCGGGCCTCAACGTCCAGGGCACCGTGACGGCCGGCAACGCCATCCTCTATGGCTCCATTGGCCTGACGCTGGGAGACTTGCTGGCGGGCGTCTTCAGCCAGTGGCTCAAGAGCCGCAAGCGCGCGGTGGCGATGAACCTCTGCGCGGGCTTCCTGCTGATGCTCGTCTACGGCCTCACCCCGGGCCTCACCAGCACCATGGTGTACGGGCTGAGCTTCCTGATGGGCATCACCGTGGGCTACTGGGCCGTGCTGGTGACCATGGCCGCCGAGCAGTTCGGCACCAACATCCGCGGCACCGTGGCCACCACCGTCCCCAACTTCGTGCGGGGCTCGGCGGTGCTCGCGGCCAGCGGCTTCGCCTACCTCAAGGGTGAGCTGTCGGTGTCCACCGCGGCGCTCATCGTCGGCAGCGTCTGCTTCGGCCTGGCCCTGCTGGCCCTCACCCGGCTGGAAGAGACGTTCCACCGGGACCTGGATTACGAGGAGACGGCGACCGGCCCACAGCCGGCCGCCCAGCCCTCTCAGTCCGGCACCTGACGCACGGCGCGGCGCTCACGGGGCGCGCCGCGCGTTGAATCGGACGTTCGCCCCGGCAGCCGTTGCTCCGGGGCCCCGGGATTCATACAGCGCGCGCATGGAACCTGTGTCGCTGCGCCCCATCCAGAAGGTCCTCTGCGCCAACCGCGGTGAGATTGCCATCCGCGTCTTCCGCGCGTGCAACGAGCTGGGCATCCGCACCGTCGCCATCTACAGCGACGAGGACCGCACCCACGAGCACCGCCACAAGGCCGACGAGGCGTACCTCGTGGGCCGTGGCAAGCGCCCCGTGGAAGCCTACCTGGGCATCGACGAAATCCTCGACGTGGCCGTCAAGGCGGGCGTGGACGCCATCCACCCCGGCTACGGCTTCCTGTCGGAGAACGCCGCCTTCGCGGAGGCGTGTGAGCGCCGCGGCATCCGCTTCATCGGCCCGCGCTCGGACGTGGTCCGCACCATGGGCGACAAGGTCGCCGCCAAGGGCCTGGCCGAGGCGTGCGGCGTCCCGGTGGTCCCTGGCGTGACGCTGGAGGGCGACGACGCGCACGTGCTGGAGCAGGCCCGCGCCTTCTTCGCGAAGCATGGCGGCCCCGTCCTGGTGAAGGCGGCCCATGGCGGCGGCGGCCGGGGCATGCGCGTGGTGCGCGAGGCGCAGGAACTGGAGGACGCGCTGGCCTCCGCGCGCTCGGAGGCGAAGAGCGCCTTCGGCTCCTCGGCGGTGTTCCTGGAGCGCTTCCTGGAGCACGTGCGCCACATCGAGGTGCAGGTCCTGGGCGACCTGCACGGCAACCTCGTCCACCTGCATGAGCGGGACTGCTCCGTGCAGCGGCGCCACCAGAAGGTCATTGAGATTGCCCCCGCCCCCAACCTGGCGCCGGCGGTGAAGGACGCCCTCTGCGACGCGGCGGTGAAGCTGGCGCGCGAGGCGGGCTACACCAGCGCTGGCACCGCCGAGTTCCTGGTGGCGGGCGACGCCTTCTACTTCATCGAGTGCAACGCTCGCCTCCAGGTGGAGCACACCGTCACCGAGCAGGTGACGGGCGTGGACCTGGTGCAGAGCCAGCTCCGCATCGCGGAGGGCTACCGGCTGGACGCGCCGGAGGTGGGCATCTCCCGGCAGCAGGACGTGGTGCCGCGGGGCTACGCGGTGCAGCTGCGCGTCACCACCGAGGACCCCGCCCACCAGTTCATGCCCGACGCGGGCGTCATCACCGCCTGGCGCGCGGCCACCGGCTTCGGCATCCGGCTGGACGGCTCCAACGGCTACACCAACGCCGTCATCTCTCCCTACTACGACTCCATGCTGGTGAAGGTCATCGCCTACGCACCCACGTTCCAGGGCGCGGTGATGAAGGGGCAGCGCGCGCTGCGCGAGTTCCGCATCCGCGGCGTGAAGACGAACCTGCCCTTCCTGGAGAACGTGCTCGCCCACCCCGCCTTCCAGCAGGGAGAGACGTACACGCGCTTCATTGACGAGACGCCGGAGCTGTTCCAACTGGAGCCCCGCCGGGACAGGGCCACCAAGCTGCTCCAGTACCTGGGCGACGTCACCGTCAACGGGCACCCCACCATCAAGAAGGACCAGCGGCTCAAGCCCACGCGGTTCATGGAGCCGCGGCTGCCGGTGACGCCTTCGGGCCCGGTGCCTCGGGGCACCGCGCACATCCTGGCGGAGCAGGGCCCGCGCGGGCTGGCGGACTGGGTGCTGGCCCAGCAGCGCGTGCTGCTGACGGACACCACCATGCGGGACGCGCACCAGTCCCTGCTGGCCACGCGCATGCGCACGAGGGACCTCCTCCGCGTGGCCCCGGCCACCGCGCACCTGGCCTCCGACTTGTTCAGCCTGGAGAGCTGGGGCGGCGCCACCTTCGACACCGCCTACCGCTTCCTCAACGAGGACCCGTGGGCCCGCCTGCGCGCGCTCAAGGCCGCCGCGCCCAACCTGCTCCAGCAGATGCTCCTGCGCGGGGCCAACGCCGTGGGCTACACGAGCTACCCGGACAACGTGGTGGAGGCCTTCATCGACGAGGCGGCCGAGGCGGGCGTGGACGTGTTCCGCATCTTCGACAGCCTCAATGACCTGGGCAGCATGGAGGTCTCCATCCGCCGCGTGCTGACGACGGGCAAGGTGGCGGAGGTGGCCATCTGCTACACGGGAGACGTCGCCAACCCCAAGCGCACGAAGTACACGCTGGACTACTACGCGGACCTCGCGAAGCGGATTGAAGACGCCGGCGCGCACTTCCTCTGCATCAAGGACATGGCGGGCCTCTTGCGCCCGCGCGCCGCGGCCATGCTGGTGCGGCGCCTGCGCGAGGTGACGCGGCTGCCCATCCACCTGCACATGCACGACACGTCCGGCAATGGCATCGCCAGCTACCTGGAGGCCATTGAGCAGGGCGTGCACGTCGTGGACGTGGCGCTGGGCAGCATGGCGGGCCTGACGAGCCAGCCCAGCCTGAACGCGCTGGTCAGCGCCCTGCGCGGCCACCCGCGCGAGACGGGCCTGGCCAACGCGCGCCTGCAGCCGCTGGCCAACTACTGGGAGGACGTGCGCGAGTACTACGCCCCCTTCGAGGCCGGCCTCAAGAGCACCACCAGCGAGGTGTACTACCACGAGATTCCCGGTGGCCAGTACTCCAACCTCCGGCCGCAGGTGGCGGAGCTGGGGCTGCTGAACCGGTGGAACGACGTGAAGGACGCCTTCGCGCTGGTGAACGTCCTGGTGGGCGACATCCCGAAGGTGACGCCGTCGTCGAAGATGGTCGGTGACTTCGCCATCTTCCTGCTCAAGAACGACCTCACCGTGCGCGCCTCCACGCTGGCGGAGGCGGCCGCGCTCACGCGCCAGAAGCTGATTGAACAGGCGCCGCGGCTGGACTTCCCCACCAGCGTGGTGGGCTACTTCCGGGGCGAATTGGGCCAGCCGCCCAACGGCTTCCCGGAGGACCTGCGCGCCGCCGTGCTCAAGGGCCTGCCCCGCGTGGAGGGACGGCCCTCCGCCAGCATGCCGCCGCTGGACCTGGACGCGCTCCAGCGCGAGCTCTCCGAGAAGACAGGCCACGCGCTCACCCGCGTGGACGCCCTCTCCAGCGCGCTCTATCCGCGTGTCATGGCCGGCTACCTGGAGGACCTGGGGCGCTACGAGGACGTGTCCATCCTCGACACCCCGAACTACTTCTACGGCATGGAGGTGGGGCAGGAGGTCTGGGTGGACCTGGAGCCGGGCAAGACGCTGGTCATCAGCCTGTCCGCGGTGGGCGAGCCGGATGAAGAAGGCGTGCGCACCGTCTACTTCGCCCTCAACGGCCACACCCGCACCGTACACGTGAGGGACCGCGCCCGCGCCGTCACCGTGGAGGCGCGGCGCCAGGCGGACCGCGCCAACCCAAACCACGTCGCGGCGAGCATGCCGGGCACCGTCATCGCCCTGCACGCCAGGTCAGGAGACGCCGTGGAGGCGGGCGCGCCGCTCGTCACCCTGGAGGCGATGAAGATGGAGACCGTGGTGCGGGCCCCGCGCGCCGGCACCGTGGCGGAGGTCGTCCCGGCGCTCAAGGCCTCCGTCCAGGGGGGCGACTTGCTGGCGGTGCTCCAGTGACGGTGGGCCGGGGCCCTCAGAAGGTCACCGTCATCACCAGGGTGTCCGAGTAGGCCCCCGCGGGGATGGCCTGCCCGGCCGGGATGCGCCCGAAGATGGGCACCGTCACCTCCGCGCCGAACACGGGAATGACGGGCCCGTAGCGCCCCGTGCCGCCCGCGCCGTTGCCCCAGACAACGAGGCGCGTCGCGTCCAGGTAGAGGTTGTACTGCAGGCGGGGAGCGCCCGGCCCCGCCATGGCGCGCGCCTGGTGGTTGCCAGAGCCACCGGCGCTGAAGTCGATGATGACGGGGGTGAGCTGCCCCTCACACCGGTAGGTGATGCTCCCGGCCGAGTCCCGGGGCAGCACGTCCGTGGTGAGGTAGGTGCCAAAGCTCACCCCCACCGTGCTGCGAATCTGGCAGACGGCGCCCGCCCATCCGGGCAGCAGTCCGCAGACGCTTGCCACGATGAACGTGGCCGCCCTAGTTCGCATCGTCATGAACACACCTCACGGTTCCCAGGTCGATGACCTTGCCCTCGTGTGACGGGACGTCCAGCGAGGTCGCGCAGCGGCCCTTGGGGTAGATGACGGTCGCCGGCAGGCGGCCTTCGGGCAGGCCCACCAGCTCGAACTCACCATTCCACCCGATGGGTGAGCTCCACTTCTCTCCGTCCCTCTCGACGCGAATCTCACCGTAGGACAGCCAGCGCGTGTCCTCCGCCGAGGCGATGGTCACCTTGCCCCGGTACGCCCGGACCTTCTGCGTCTTGAAGTCCAGCACCACACCGCCTCGCTGGTACGTGGCCACCATCTGCTCCGTGGAGGGGATGTAGACGTCCAGCGGCACCTGATGGTCCGCCAGGGAGAGCCGGTTGGCGTTGTAGGCCTGGAGCCGCGTCACCACCAGCTCACCGCTGGCGTCCGTGCGCCCGATTTCGTGGTTGTTGAGCCGCACGCCCACGCCCTCCACGCCCTTCACGCGCACCAGCGCGTAGCCCTGGTCCACCGCGCGCGTGGGACGCACGCGCCCGCCAATCAGCACCAGGCCGCCGGCGACCTCGGCCATGCCCGCCAGCCGCCCGTCGAACCACTCCGCGCCCGCGCTGACGCGGCCCACGTTGGAGTCGAAGTCGGCGCGCGCCATCGCCTGGTCCACCGCCCCCACCCTGCCCTGCAT